>JALDXK010000055.1:0-16768 GCA_032155105.1 Acidobacteriota bacterium | reverse complement strand
GCACGCGGCCCCTTCTGGAATACAGAGGGGCCGACCTGAGCGAGAAACCGGCGACGCATGGTCGACGGTTTCGAGTCGAAGGACTTTAGAAGGAGAGGACGCTATGGGTCGCACACGAAACTTCGTCATGGGTCTCATCATCGCGGCGGCCGCCATTTCGGGCGCATGCGCGTCGATGGGCTCGCGCTCGATTTCCGAAGTGCAGACCAACCCTGGCAAATTCGCGGACAAGACCGTAACCGTTGAAGGCATCGTCACCACGTCGTGGGGCATTCCGTTGGTGCCGTTCAAGGTTTACAGGGTCAGCGACGGGTCAGGGGAGATGCTGGTCATCTCGGACAACAGCCGGCTCCCAGGCAAGAACGCCCGCGTTCGTGTCCGTGGCGAGGTGGAAGAGTTCGCGCTCATCGGCGGCCGTTCCTTTGGACTTCACTTGCGCGAAAAGGATATTAAGTTCATGTAACGCAACAGGTTACGTGAGGCGAGAGGGCGGGTCGGATGATCCGCCTTTCGTGTGTACGGCCCTCGAGCTTGTGAAAAGCTGCACTTGTGAAACGTTGTACAATGTCTGGCTGTGGAAGCCCTTGAACACCCGTCCCCGCTCGTCGCGCTCATCAACATGCTGTTCGCGCCGCTGCACATTCATGTGCCGGACCACCTGGTGTTCGTTGCGCTGATCACCCTGTTCATCCTGGCGATCGGCCTCGCCATCCGCTCCTCGCTGAGCGTCGAGAATCCCGGCAAGCTGCAGATCGTCCTCGAAGACATCGTCACGTTCATTGTTGGCGTGCTCGAAGGCAACATGGGCCCGAAGGGCCGCCAGTATCTGCCGCTCCTCGGCACCATCTTCGTCTTCATCCTAATCGGCAACCTGATGGGCCAGATCCCGGGCCTGGGATCACCGACGAGCAACATCAACGTGCCGTTCGCGTGCGCGATCACGCTGTGGCTCTACTATCACTGGCAGGGCATCAAGGCCAACGGCCCGATCGGTTACCTCAAGCACTTCGCGGTGATGCCGGGCGTGCCGATCATCATGTCGCCGTTGATCTTCGTCATCGAGATCATCAGCCACCTGTCGCGCGTGCTGTCGCTGACACTGCGCCTGTTCGGCAACATCTTCGGCGAGCACCTCGTAGTGCTGATCATCGCCAGCATCATCCCGTTCATCCTGCCGCTGCCGATCCAGTTCCTGGGATTGATCGTCGGCCCGCTGCAGGCGTTCATCTTCCTGACGCTCGGCGCCATCTACCTGACAGCCGCGACGCACGTCGATGATCATGGGGACGAATTCGGGCACGCGGACGCGGGTCACCCCCACGCACACACGCACTAACACGGTTACAAGGGTTACACGGTTACACGGTTACATCGTTCTCAGCCAAAATCAGAGAACCCTATAACCCTGGCACCTTGATCAGAGAACCTTGTAACCCTGTCACCTTGTAACCTATGTAACCTTCGGTGCTGGTCCAAGCTGATTTATTTTGACGACGACAACTGTCCGATCGTCTGTCTGTTCCGCATCGCCGCAAAAATTCTGCACCGCTGAGAACATCGCATTGACGATGTCCTTGGCTGGCAGCGTGTAGTTCTGCTCGATCACGTCCATCACCCGCTGGGCGCCGAATTCCTGGCCGGCCTCGCTGAAGGCCTCGAAGATCCCGTCCGAACACAGCACGAACACGTCGCCCGCCTCGAGCGGGACCTGGAAGTCCTCGTAAGTCGAGCCGCCGAATGAGCCGAGCGGCACGCCGGGCATCTCGATCTGTTCCGCCTTGCCGTTCGAGCACTTCACCGGGAACGGCAGCCCCGAGTTCGCGAAGGTCACCGTCTTCTTCTTGAACTCGAACATCGCGTAGCAGAGCGTGCAGTAGTACTCCTCGAGGTTGCGCTCGTAGAGGATGCGGTTCATGCCGGCGAGCACCTCGGCCGGCGTGCTGCTCTTCTTCTCGAGCCGGCGCCGGAAGGTGCGGCCGCGGATCATCTCACCGATCGCGGCGCCGTACAGCGCCGCCGGCACGCCCTTGCCCGATACGTCGCCCACCGTCACCACCAGTGTGTTGGGTTCGGGCGCGAGGAAGTCGCAGAGGTCGCCGCCCAGCTCCCGCATCGGGTCGAAGTGCCACGCCACGTCCACGCCGCGCAGCCGCTTCGGCAGCTCCTGCGGCAGCAGCGCCATCTGCACCCGCTGCGCGAAGCGCAGTTCCTTTTCGAAGCGCGATTCGTTGGCGCGAATCGATTCGTAGAGGCGCGCGTTCTCGATCGCCACCGCCGCTTCCGAGGCCAGCAGCGTCAGCAGCTTGACGTGCTTCTTGTTGAAGGCGTCCGGCTCCGGGCTCTCGAGGTCGAACACGCCAATGCAGCGGTCCTTGAGCAGCAGCGGCACCACCAGCTCCGAGCGCACGCCCGGCACTGCGTGAATGTAGCGCGGGTCCTTCGTCACGTCGGGCACCAGCACCACTTCCTTGTGCAGCGCGGCGTAGCCGACGAGGCCTTCGCCGAGCTTCACCGGCGCGGTCGCCCGCGGATCGTCGCCGTACTGAATCGCCACCTTCATCTCGAGCATCTCGGACTCGTCGTCCAGCAGCAGGATGCCGAAGATGCGGTAGTCGATCACCCGCTTGACGAGGTGCGCCATCCGTGTCAGCAGCTCGTCGGGATCGAGGATCGCGCTGATTTCGTGGCCGATCTCGGCCAGCGTTTCGAGCGTCTCCGTGTACTCGCGTTCCGATTCGAACAGCCGCGCCGTGGCGATGGCCTGGGCGACGTGGGCGCCGAACTGCCGCAGGATCCACTCGTCGCGCTCGGTGAACGCACTGAGCCGATCGCTGAGCAGGTTGAGCGCGCCGATCACCTTGCCTTTGTGGCGGAGGGGCACGGCGAGCTGCGACTTCGCACCAGGCACCACCGCCAGGTAGCGCGGGTCCGCATCCACGTCGTCGAGCAGGATCGGGCGCTGCTCGGCCACCGCCGTGCCCACGGTGCCTTGCCCAACCTTCAGCGTGAAGTGCTTGACAATCTCCTCGGGATACCCGACCGCGTAGGCAATGCTCAGCTCCTCGCGCTTCTCGTGGAGCAGGTACACCGAGAACACGGTGAAGTTCGTGAGCCGCGAAATGAGGTGAGGAATACGCTCGAGGAGGGCCTCGAGATCGAGCACCGAGCTGACCTCGCGAGCCAACTCCGCCAGGATGGTCAGGAGCTCTGTATCCGAAGCTCCTGATGATCCTGGCGCAGGGCGAGCCCCTGAGCGAGCGGAACTGAGGCCAGCGGCCTCAGTTTCGCGAGTCGAAGGGCCATCGGCCTCACCGTCGCGAGGCGAAGGGCAAGTCGAAGGACTATTGAGCGGACGTTCGGCTTCCACCTGTCCCTAAAGTGTACTTCGTCACCCAGTCGTAGATCCGCTGCATTCGGTCCTTCACGTGGTAATACTCCTGGATGCCGTGCCCCTCGCGCGGATAGAACACCAGCTCGGTGGCCTTGCCCCGATCCTTCAGCCCGCGATACAGCTCGTAGGCCTGCCCCGTCGGCACCCGTTCATCGTTCGCCCCGTGCAGGATCAGCGTCGGTGTGGTCGCCTTGTCGATGTGCGACATCGCGGAACGGTCGAGATACAGCGGCAGCGTCTGCTTGTTGGGGATGCCGCCGAAGTAGGCGATCAGGATGCTCGGAATATCGTTGGTGCCGTACATGCTCCACATGTTGGTGAGCCCGGCGCCGACCATCGCCGCCTTGAAGCGCGTGGTCTGCGTGATGACCCACGCCGTCATGTAACCGCCGTAACTCCAGCCGATGTGCGCGAGCTTGTCGGGATCGGCGATGCCGCGCGCCACCAGCGCGTCCACGCCGGTCATGATGTCGCGGTAGTCGCCGCCGCCCCAGTCGTTCACGTTTGCGGCCAGCGTCTTCTGCCCGTAGTTGGAACTGCCGCGCGGGTTCGGGTAGAACACCGCCCACCCCCTGCCGGCGTACACCTGGCCGCCTTCGAGGCCGCCGAGCCGGAAGCCGTTCACGAACGCGCCCGCAGGGCCGCCGTGCGCGACCACCAGCGTGGGATACTTCCTGCCCGTTTCGAAGCCGACCGGCTTGAGCAGCACGCCTTCGACCTCGACGCCGTCGCTGCTCTTCCACGTGATCACCTCGGTCTCGCCCTGCGAGAGTTCGGCCAGCTGCGGGTTGGTGCTCGTCAGCCGCCGCAGGTTGCCGAACGACGGATCGGTCACGTAGATCTCGGTCGCTGCATCCGGCGCGTCCATCGTGACCACGATGGTGCGGCCGTCCTTGCTGACCGAGCCGCCGTTCATCGTCTTGCGCTGGGTGAGCTGCGTGTAGGTGCCGCTGGTCAGGTCGTAGGCGAACGCTTCGTTGTAGGCGCGCTTGCCCGCCATGAACATCACGCGCTTGCCTTCGTTGGTCCAGATCGGGTTGCCCGCCTCGGTGTCGAAGTTCGCGCCGATGTCCTTGATGGTCTTGGCGTTCACGTCGTAGATCACCAGGCGCTGCTGCATGATCGCGCCAGACGCGGTGCCGTCAGGCAGCGGCGTGCTGGTGTTCGGCTCCATCACCCACACGATCGTCGATCCATCAGGCGACCATCTCGGCTGAGCGTCGTTGCCCCAGTTGGTGCTGATCTTGTCCACCTGCTTGCTCGTCGCGTCGGCGATGTAGACGTCGCGGCGGTTGTCGCGCAGCATCGGCGTGGCCGAGGCGCCGAACACGAAGCGCTTCGAATCCGGCGACCACGACGGCGCGCCCTGCAGCGTGTAGGTGGTGCCTTCAGTGATGCGCGTGGACTGCTTGCTCGCCACGTCCACGACCCACGCGTGCTGGTAACGGAAGTCGCCTTCGAACACGCGCTCATCGTCGCGCTTCTTGATGTTGGCTTCTTCCTCGGTGCTGCGCGGGTCGGTGGTCACGTACGCGATGCGCGTGGTGTCGGGCGCCCACGAGTAGGAGCTGATGTTCTCCTTCGAGTCGGTGAGCTTCCACGCCTCACCGCCATCGGCCTGCATCAGGTAGATCTGCGTCTTGGCCTCGGCCCCGCCGCGCGACGATACGAAGCTGATGTACTTGCCGTCCGGCGACCACTGCGGCTGCGTGTCGCCCTTCTCGCCAAAGGTGATCTGGCGTGCCGGCGAGCTGCCGCTCGTCGCCACTTTCCACACCCGCGTGCGCCGCTCCATTTTGTCTTGCTCGGGCTCCCACTGCGCCACGGTGTAGATCACCTGGCTGCCATCCGGCGACACCGTGGCCGCCTGCACCGCCTTGATGTTCAGCACATCGTCAAACGTCGCCGGTCGTTTTGTTTGGGCGGAGAGTGAACTGGTTGCGACAACCAAGCCGACGATGAGTAGCTTGCGCATACGTGAGATCCCCTGAAGTGTTTCCGTGGGTGGCGTAGAGACGGAAAGTATAATCGAACGGTGGACCTGACGTTACCGCTCGACACCTCCGCAATCGAGCGGATCCTGCCGCATCGCTACCCATTCCTGCTCGTCGACAAGATCACGGAATTCGAGCCCGATCGGCGGATTGTCGGCGTGAAGAACGTCTCCATCAACGAGCCGTACCTCTCGAGGCCCGCGAACGGCCGGCCCTCGTTACCGCCAACCGTCCTGACTGAAGCTGTGGCTCAGGTAGGCGCGATCCTGATTCTGGCCAAACCCGAGAACAAGGACTTCCTGATCTTTTTCCGCGGCATGGAGCGTGTACGATTTCGTGCGCCTGTGTATCCGGGTGATTCAGTCATCGTGGAGGCGAAGGTGAAACGCCTTCGCAGCCGCATGGGCGTCCTCGAAGGTCGCGCGACGGTAAACGGCAAGGTCGTCGTCAACGGCACGATGACGTTTGCGCTGGGATCCGAGTAGCAATCAGCAATCAGTCCCGCCCGCCCTTATAAAGTACCCGGCCCAATCGCTTGTGCCATCCCGTGAACTCGTCGTCTGACGTGTCCTCGGCAATCGCCTTCCGCACCTGATTCAGCTTCGAATCCAGTTCATCCACCGACGCCAGGATGAACGCCTCCACCGACTTCGGCTCCACCGGCGACCCGTGCTCGCGAATGCCGTGGTGCGACGCGATCAGGTGCTCGATCTGGGCGCGCAGGTCTTCGGGAAATCCTGAAATCCCGTTGATCGCTTCCCGCGCCATCACGATCCCCAGGGCGATGTGCCCCACCATGTTGCCGTCTCGCGTGTAGCTGGCCGCGCCGCCTTCGTAGGCCAGCTCCTGCAGCTTGCCGATGTCGTGGAGCACGACGCCGGCGAGCACGAGGTCCCAGTTCGCGCCGTAGGCGTTGCTGATGAAGCGGCCCACTTCCGCCATCTTCGTGATGTGCTCGAGAAACCCGCCGCGATACGCGTGGTGAATCACCTGCGCCGCCGGCCACACGCGTAGCGCCTCGGCGTGATCGGCGACGATGCGATTGAGGAGGACGCGGATGTGATCGTTCTTCACGCCGCGCAGGTGTTCCTGCAGCTCCGCCCACATCTCGTCGATCGGCCGCGGTGCGCTGAGGACGGCGTCTTCCTCGCGGAACCCTTCACGCCGATCCTGCTCCGGATTCACACGCCGGATCGTCGACAACACCAGCTGCACCTGCCCGTTGTAGAGACTGCCCCTGCCCTCCACGCGCACGAACTCGCCCGCCTCGAACTCGTTCTTGTACCGTTCGACGTCGGTCATCAGCTTCGCCACGACTTGCGCTGATGCATCCTGCAACGACAGGAACACGAACTCGCTCCCGCTCCGCCCCGCACGCATCTCTTTGTACGTGCAGAGAAAGTATCCCCAGCCTGTGTCTTCGGTACTGAGCGTCGCAAGCGTCGGGAGCCGGTTCATTGATGTTTAGCGTATCCCACTGCGAGCGCGTTGCGAGGGCAGGTGTCTCCCGAAGTAGACGTTCGAGCAAGCCGACGCGGGGCACTTGCCGAGAAATGGAGCGGAGGCGGAGGCGGGCCCTGTTTGAGGCCCAAGCATTGCTGGCCGAGTTGGCCGGGTGATTGGTGTGCCGAGCGAGATTTCTCCGGCGAGCGAGAGTTTACGAAGGGAGATACCTGACCGCGCATAAGCGCGTTTCAGTGTTTGCCGCGACCCACTATCCAGGTGCCGGCGAGCACGAGCGCTGCTGAACCCGCAATGCGCGGAGTGAATGGCTCGTTCAACAACAACGTGCCCAGCGTCACGGCAATCATGGGGTTAATGTAGGCGTACAACGATACCAACGACAACGGCAGGTGCTGAATAGCGTAGATGTACGCGGAGTACGCCACAAGCGATCCCGCTATGCTCAGGTACACCATCGCCGCAATCGTCCGCGGCGTGAACGACAGCTGTGCCCAGTCGCCCTGCCACGTTGCCGCCATCAGCAGCATCGTGCCGCTGAACACCATCTGCAGCGCCGTAGACCGGAACGGGTTGTCGCCAAGCTCGTGCCGTTTCGCATACGACGTCCCTATCACCCAGCCGACGCACGCCAGTTGAATCGCGATCACGCCGGCAATGAACGAACTGCCGCCGGCACCGCCGTTCGTAAGTTGCGGCCACACGAGGACGACGATGCCGCTGAAGCCGAGGCCGAGCCCGACGAGCGCCCGCTTCGAAAACCGCTCTCCGTTCGGCAGCAGCCGCTCGACCAGCGCCGACCAGAACGGCGTGGTCGCAATCAACACCGCCGTCAACCCGCTGGGCACGTACTGCTGCGCGTACACGACGAAGCCGTTGCCCACCACGTTCATCAGGAACCCGAGCAGCGCGAGCGGTCCCCACAGCGCGGGCCGCGGCAGTCCGCGACCGGAGGCGAGCATCAGTGCCGACATCACCACGCCCGCGAACATCCAGCGCAGGCCGGCCACCAGCAACACGGGTACTGTCTCGAGCGCGACGCTGATGGCCAGGTACGTCGTGCCCCAGATAATGCAGACCGTGATGAAGGCGAGGTAGGCGAGCCTCACCGCGCGAGCCCGCCGAGCGTCTTGTCTTTCGGAATCGTCACGCGCGGATCCTCTTTCACCGTCTCGAGCACGATCGTCGTCCGCGTGGACGTCACCGCCGGCGTCGCGGCGATCTGCTGGCGCAGGATCTGGCCGAGGTGCTCCGCATCACGCGCGCGCACCTTCAGGAGGTAGCAGTCGTCGCCGGCCACGTGGTGCACTTCGAGCACGTCCGGAATCCGCGACAGCTCCACGGCCAGCGGCATCTCCGGCCCGTGCTCCGTGGACCGCACCGCTACGAACGCCAAAAGCCCGCGATCCACAACGTGAGGGTCGATTAGCGCGACGTAATCCTTGATAATGCCCTTCGCCTCGAGCTTGCGCAGTCGCTCGAGAACGGCCGACGGCGCCAACCCGACGGCTTTAGACAGCTCCGCCTGCGTGGTCCTGGCGTTGTACTGAAGAATATCCAGTAAAGTGCCATCAATTTCGTCGATTGTTCTGTCTGAGGCCATGTGAACAGAATATTAGACAATTTTTTCGGCTTCTGGAAGGAGGCCACGCCCGAGGCGCACAAGGCGCTCATCGCCGCCTCGCTCGGATGGTTGCTCGACGCCTTCGATGTGATGCTCTACGCACTCATCCTGACGGCGGTGATCCAGGATTTGGGCCTCTCGCGGGAAACCGGAGGCTTGATGGCCTCGCTGACGCTGGGAGCCTCGGCAATCGGCGGACTGGTGTTTGGCGTGGTCGCCGACAGGTTGGGCCGCACCCGCGCCCTGAACCTCAGCATCCTGCTCTATTCGGTGTTTACGTTCGCCTGCGGCTTCGCTCAGAACGTCTGGCAGTTCGCCCTGTTCCGTCTCCTGCTAGGCCTCGGCATGGGCGGCGAATGGGCCAGCGGCGCCACGCTGGTCAGCGAGACGTGGCCCGAGAAGCACCGCGGCAAGGCGCTCGGCATCATGCAGAGCTGCTGGGCCATCGGCTACGGCCTCGCCGCTATCGTCGTTGCCATCGTCCTTCCCCGCTTCGGCTGGCGCGCCGTGTTCTTCGTCGGCATCATCCCGGCGCTCTTCACCTTCTGGATTCGGCGAAGTGTGAAGGAACCGGAGATGTGGTTGAACTCCCGGCAAGGATTGCCGCCCCGGCAAGAGGTGCCGCCCCGGCTGGCGCCAGCGAAGTTTCCTGTGAGGCTGGCGCTATTTCTGACCACCATGAATGCGGCGACGATGTTTGCGTGGTGGGGGCTCAACCTTTGGGTGCCGTCGTATTTGTCACTCCCGCAGTCACAGGGCGGTATCGGCCTCTCTACCGAAACGATGGCGTTCTTCGTCGTCGCGATGCAGGTGGGTATGTGGCTCGGCTACGTGACGTTCGGGTTCATCAGCGACACGCTCGGCCGCAAGCCGACCTACGTGACCTACCTCGTGCTCGCGGCGATTCTGGTGTGGATCTACGGCACCGCGCGCGACCCGATGCTGCTGCTCGTGCTCGGACCGTTCGTCGCGTTTTTTGGAAAGGGATACTTCAGCGGCTTTGGCGCCGTCGCGTCGGAAATTTTTCCGACGTCGATCCGCGCCACCGCGCTGGGCGTGACGTACAACAGCGGCCGTCTACTGAGTGCCGTCGCGCCATTCGTGATCGGCTCCCTCGCGCAGCGCCAGGGCTTCGGCACCGCATTCCTGATCACGTCGGTCGCATTCTTGATCGCAGCAGTGTTGTGGATTGGAATTCCCGAAACTCGCGGCAGGAAAATGGCCTGAGGCGCGCTCCGCTTATGGTTACGGTCGCGATTATTCGCCGCTTTAGATGCTCGATGTTATCTGAGGAGCTGCCGATCGAGCGCGTTGCGCGAAACGGTGTCGACCGGAGCGAATGTCGAGCGAGGCGGCTTCGCGTTAGTTGACCGACAAAACGCGCGGAGGCCAGAGTCGGCCCTGTTTGAGCCCAAGCAGTGCGGCGAGTTGGCCCAAGAGCACAATGCGCCGAGCGAGTTTTGACCCGCCGAGACGAGCCATTCGCGGAGGGCGACACCGTTTCGCGCATAAGCGCGAGCGCTCCCGCGAAGGAGACGGTTAGCAGCTAGACGTGTCCGGCTTCTCGGGCGCCGAAGCCTTGGCGAAGGCGGCTCGCCGGATCGATGAGCGTCTCTGAATCCGCCGCAATCCTGACGCAGTTGCGCCCGTCGTCCTTCGCACGATACAGCGCCTGGTCGGCGCGCGCGATCACGGCTTCCACACCAACTTCCCCCGGCATCGCCTGCGCGAGGCCGAAGCTTGCCGTCACCGTCAGTCCTTCACCCGCCCACGGAATCGGCCGGTCGGCGATCTCGCGGCGCAGCGTATCTGCCACTCGACGTGCGCCGTGTAGTGGCGTTTCAGGCAGCAGCACCATGAACTCCTCGCCGCCGTAACGGCACTTGAGGTCGGAGCCGCGGAGCACTTCTTTCATCCGCTTGCCGACCGCCGCCAGCACCGCGTCGCCGCACAGATGCCCATAGCGATCGTTGACGTCCTTGAAGTGATCGAGGTCGAACATGATCAGCGTCACCGGCATCTGCGTCCGCCGGGCGCGGCGCAGCTCGGCGTCGACGATCTCGATCGAGTGCGCGCGCGTTAAGCAGCCGGTCAACGAATCCCTCACGCTGTTCTCGCGCACCTCGCGGAACAGTTGCGCGTTCTTCACCGACACCGCGAGCATCGCCGCCGCAGCGCCGAGGATGTGGCGACGCTCCGCCGCGAGCGTACCGCTTTCGGGGCGCACGCCCAGCACGCCCACCGCCCTGCCGGCAACGATCAGCGGAAATCCCGCCGCGCGCTCGCCGGGGTTCGGCGAGGGCTTGTCTGGACCGGTCGCGAGCAGCTGCTCGGCGAGATCGCCCCACTGCAGCACGTGCTCCGCGCCGCGCGTGTCGCCGTGCAGCGCCTGCCAGTCCTGTCCCTGTTGCACGAGCACCCACACCTGGTCGGTGCCGGCAATCGCGGGAAGGTGTTGCGTGACCGCCACGCGAATGCTGTCGAAATCCAGTGCGCGTCCCAGCGCCTGGCCGAAGCGCACCAGACGCTCGAGCTCATCCGCGCGCCGCTCCGCGTCCTTGGTGGCAAGCTCGGCCGCTTCCGCTTTCGCCTGCTGCTGATGGCTGCGCCTGAAATGATGGAACACGAACGCACCCGTGAGCACCACGAGCGCCGGCAGCAGCGTGAGCCCGCTGCGCGACTCGATCTCGCGGACGTAGTCGAGCAGGCTCGAGATGGAAGTCGAGAAGACAATCAGGATCGCGGCGCCAAGCGCCGCGATCAGGAGGAGATCCTGGCGGCCAATTAGATTCATGGTCGGGGTGTCGAAGTATCCCCTCTTATCGGTCAGTTGACGATTCCTCCGAGGGCGCAGCCCGAGGAGTCGCGCCGAAGCGCGCAGCGCGAAGGCGGACGGTCCCGGATCCCGGATCCCGGCATGTCTCTGCTAAAGTGTTTCCATGCACGTGCAATCCAAAATTACAGTTTTGCTCGGAATTGCGGGCCTCGCCCTTGCCACGACTATCGCCCTTCAGGCCCAGCGGGCTGAGTTCGCGGAGCAGCAGACGCAGCAAGCGTCGGCTGTGAGACCAACCGTCAAACCGCAAGCACCCCCAAAGACGTCGGGGGGTCCGGTTCGCCAACGCGTCAGCGCGCCACCGCTGCCCAACGTCGGCTTCGCGCCCGTGCGGCCGATGGACGTCGTCCGCGCCACCTACGACTTCGCCGCGCAGCATCCGGAAATCCTGAAGTACGTGCCCTGCTACTGCGGGTGCGGCAGCCAGGGCCATACCGCCAACGAGGCCTGCTTCGTCGCGCGCCGCGATGCGAAGGGCAACGTACTCGAGTGGGATACCCACGGGTTCGGCTGCGCCGTCTGCGTCGACGTGGCGCGCGAGGCGATGCAACTCTATTCGTCCGGCGCCGACGTGGTGGCGATCCGCAGCGCCATCGAGCGGAAGTGGACCCCGGGCAACGCCGCCGGCAAGACGCCAACGCCCTTCCCACCCAAGAAGTAACGTGTGTCGGACGAACGCGCTGCAGCGTTCGCACGTCTGTTCAACGCCGTGCGCGAGGGTGTCTACATGGGCACCCTCGGCGCGATCGGCACCACGACCCTCGCCGCAAATCCCCATCTCAAGACGATCTTCGGCTACCCGCCGGACGCCGCAGAATCGCTCGTCCAGCCCTTCGACACCTCACGCTTCGTCGATCCGCAGGCGCGTCACGATCTGATCGAAAAGCTCGATCGCGAAGGCGTTGTGCACGAGCATCTACTCCGCCTGCGCAAGGTTGATGGCACCCCAATCTGGGTCGAAGTCTCGATTACGGCGAGCGACGAACCTCCGTCCGAACCTCCGTCCGAACCTTCGTCCGAACCTTCGTCTGAACGTACGTCGAACCATCTGCACGTCGAGGCCGTCATCCGTGACGTCTCCGAGCGCAAGAAACGTGATGACCAAGCCCGGGACGGCCGCTATCAAATGCTGCAGGCCGAGAAGATGGCCGCGCTCGGCCAAACCATCTCCGGCGTGGCCCACGAGTTGAACAATCCGCTCGCCACGATCCTCTCGTGGTCCGAGCGGCTCGCCGAACGCAACGTCGACGACAAGACCCGGCAGGGCCTCGAGGTGATCCTCGGCGAAGCCGAGCGCGCCGCCCGCATCGTCCGCAACCTCCTCACCTTCGCGCGTAAGCGCCAGACCACGCGCGCCATGGTCGATCTCAACCAGGTGGTGCGCGAAACGCTCGCGCTTCGCGCCTACGAGCAGACGGTGTCGAACATCCAGGTCGTTGAAGCGCTGTCGACCGGGCTGCCGGAAGTGTTCGTCGATGGCCACCAGATCAAGCAGGTGCTGCTCAACCTGATCATCAACGCCGAGCAGGCCTGCCTCGGCGCCAACGGCCGCGGCACCATCGTCGTGCGCACGATGCACGATCAGGATCGCGGGTCGGCGGTGCTGGAAGTGAATGACGATGGGCCGGGCATTCCGGAAGATCGGCAGAACAAGGTGTTCGATCCGTTCTTCACGACGAAGGAGGTGGGATCGGGCACCGGGCTTGGCCTCACCGTCGCCTACGCCATCGCGCGCGAGCACGGCGGCCGCATCTGGCTCGAATCGAAACCGGTTGGCAAGGACACCGGCGGAAAAACGGGGACATCATTCTTCGTCGAGTTGCCGATTTCAGGGCAGCACCTGAATCCGCCGGCGGCGCGAGCGGCGCAACAGCCGATCTCGCTCGAGGCGTTCAAGGGCTTACGCGTGCTGGTGGTGGAAGATGAACCGGCCCTGGCGCAGGCCGTGGCTGAAGCGCTGGTGGATGCAGGGTTCGTCGTCGACCGGGCGAGCGACGGTGAGGAGGGACTGACCCGCCTCACCGAAGCCAACTACGATTTGATCGTCTGCGACCTGAAGATGCCGCGCATCGACGGCATGCAGTTCTATCGCGCGATGGCCGCCGCCACCCCCGCGCTCGCGCGGCGGGTGATCTTCGTCACCGGCGACGTGGCCGGCACCGATGCGGAACGCTTCCTCGAAGAAACCGGTTGCCGCTGGCTGTCCAAGCCTTTCAGGTTGGGCGACTTGCTCCGGTCGGCGAGAGACACGCTGTCCTGATCCTGTCCGGTTTTCTCTTCGCCCTGGTGAACCGAATTGTTCGTGTGCACGAGCGTGAGCCCCGCGCGGCGCTGTGCCGCAGCCGGCACGCGCGTGTCGGACTCGGGCATCGGCATCCGCGCCGCTGGGACCTTCGCGGCCGCCGGCACACTCGCGATGGTCGCCTTCGCCATCCTGGGCTTGGCCTCGAACATCTCGATCGCGTCGCGCAGCGCCTGTGACGCCGCCACCGGCGTGATCTCCGCGCCGAGCGCTTCCTTCAGCCGGCGAATCGCGCGCGCATGCAGCTGCGAGACGCGTGATTCGTTCACGCCCAGCTCCGCGCCGATGTCCTTCATCGTCACTTCGTTGTAGTAGTAGAGGGCGATCACCTTCTGCTCGCGAACCGGCAGCGTGGCAATCGCGTTGCGCACGCGGTCGCGCACTTCCTCGCGCTCGTACTGCAGATCGGGACGTTCCGGTTCCGCCGGCACCAGCACCGCCGGCAGCTGCGTCTCGTCCACCGAGTCGGCGTTGGAGAACGGGGAGGTCGACTCGATCGTGTTGATGCGGACGATGGTCTTGCCGAGCCGCTTTTCGTCGGAGCCGACCGCCTTGGCGAGGTCGGCGAGCGACGGCTCATGGCCCAGTGTGGCGCGCAGCTTTTCGCGCGCCGCCTCGAGCTCGCGCCGCACGCGCCGCACGCCGCGCGGCCACGCGTCCTTGCGGAGCGCGTCGATCATCGCGCCGCGGATGCGCCGCTCGGCGAAGGTCTCGAACTTGATGCCGCGCGAATCGTCAAAGCGCTGCGCCGCATCAATCAGACCAATCACGCCGTCCTGCACCAGATCACTGAGGTCGATCGAGTGCGGCATGGTGGCGGCCATGCGCCGCGCCAGGGCTTCCACGAATGGAATGCCGGCTTCGACCCGTTTGGACTGACTCGACGCTTTTGCCAGGGCTGCAGCAGCAGCCGCCTTCGTTACGGCGTTTTTCATTGCTTGCTAATCTCCGTTGCCTGCCCTATCGCAACCTCAATGCCAGCAACGGGTCAGTTTGCACAGACTGTCTGCTTGAACGGCAGAGCTGCCGTTAACCTACTGAATTGTCAGCTACTTACATGAATCTGCGCGGCCCGACGTATAGAATTTTCCGTCTTGATTTGCGTCGATCTTCGTCATTCTATTGACGAGTTACATGACTTGTGCGTCAAACGGTTGACTAACATTTTTGAAAATGGACGTAGAATGACGAAATTGTAATCACCGAACGATTCGGTCGGCATTTCCCATGCCCAAGCAGGCCGACGGCCCGAGCACACGAATCGCGACCATTTTTGAGGGTAAGAGACTAGATTTGGAGAAACCGGTAGCGGGAGACGGCCGGACGGACGAGCTTACTTCCCCACCGTCTCTCTGAGGTCGCGTGACACCGCCATCGCCTGGAGCGCGGCGTTCACCACCTGCGACGCCCGCGCCTTCTGCGCGGCGTCTTGTGCCTTGGTCTCGAGCAACTCGGCGTGCGCGAGAATCACGCCGAGTTGGTTATTGAGCTTGTGCAACAGGGCCTTGGGGTCCTCTGTGCTCATGGGGTGATAGCTGTGCATCTTTCACGACCAGGGCTGACCAAATGACAACTTGAAACTCAACTTGGCAACTGCCCCAACTCAACTGGCAACTGCCAACTTTCAACTGCCAACTTACAACTGCCAATTTACGCAGCGGTATGGTTCGACGGGTGCTTCGTCCCATCCGGCTCGCGCCAGAGGGTGTCGACGAAGATGCGGATGCTTCCGCCCGCCGTGCGCAAGTACTCGACTTTGTTCGCCGCGATCCAGTTGTAGATCGTCCGCCGACTCACTCCAACCATCTCGCACGCCTTCATGATGCTGACTGTTTGCCGTTCCACAGGGGTATGCCTCCAGAGGGTGTATCGGTGCCTGCCACGCTGGGATTAGGCGTGCAACTCGCGATCGGAGTTGACACGCGCAGGTTGTATGTCAACATGCTGACGCACAAGATACTGGGTATCCATGTTGCCGTGAGCAGTCTGCTGTAGGTGCGGGAACGTAGAGGTGGGACTTTAGTCCCGCCCACGCCCAATGACGATGAAACACCTCCTCCTCGTAGACGACGAAGACGCGTTACGCGAAGTCGTCGCTGAGCGTCTCGCCGAGGAAGGCTTCGACGTCACGCAGGCCTCCGATGGCATCGCCGCACTCAAGGCGCTCGACGGCTTTGCCTTCGACGTGATCATTTCCGACCTCCGCCTTCCGGGCGTCGACGGCAGAGAGATCATCGACGCCGCGCTCACCCGTTATCCCGGCATCGTCGCCATCGTCGTCACCGGCTACGGCACCGTGAAGGACGCCGTCGAGATGATCAAGCGTGGCGCCGCGGACTTCATCGCCAAGCCGTTTCAGTTCGATGATCTGATGCACGTCCTCAACAAGGCGCTCGAGCAGAAGCGCCTGCTGAGTGAGAACGCGTACCTGCATCAGCAGCTCGACGAGCGCTTCGGCCTCGGCTCGATGGTCGGCAAAAGCGCGCCGATGCGCGCGCTGTTCCAGTTGATCGAGACGGTGGCGCCCACCAATGCCACGATCCTGATCACCGGCGAGACCGGCACCGGCAAGGAAATGGTCGCGCGTGCGATTCATCAAACGAGCCCACGTCATCGCGAGCGCTTCGTCGCCATCAACGTCAGCGCCATTCCGGAAACGTTGCTCGACGCTGAGTTGTTCGGTCACACCAAGGGCGCGTTCACCGGCGCCGTCGGCATGCGCCAGGGCCGCCTCGAGCAGGCCGACAAGGGCACGCTCTTCCTCGACGAAGTGGGGACGATGCCGATGGCGCTGCAGATGAAGATGCTGCGGGTGCTGCAGGAGCGCGAGTTCGAGCGCCTCGGCGACACCCGCACCATCAAGGTCGACGTCCGCATCGTCACCGCCACCAACGCGGACCTGACGAAGATGGTGAAGGAAGGCACGTTCAGGGAGGACCTGTATTACCGCCTGAACGTGATCGCGGTGCACCTCGCACCGTTGCGCGAGCGTCCCGAGGACATCCCGCTGCTGGTGAAACGCTTCCTCGAGAAGTTGTCGAAGGAACCGGTGACGGTGGCGCAGGAGGCGATGCGGCGGCTGATGTCGTTCCGCTGGCCCGGCAACGTGCGTCAGCTGGAGAACGCGATCGAGCGCGCCATCGCCCTGCTCGGCGCGGGG
>JALDXK010000054.1:0-16790 GCA_032155105.1 Acidobacteriota bacterium | reverse complement strand
GCACCATCCAGCCCGGGATGTGGCCACCGGGCCGCACGGCGATCTGGTACGTCACGCGCGAGCGCGAGGCATCGATCGGCTCAACCGTCCACGATCCACGCAGCAGCGGCATGCGCACGGCGCCGGATTGTGGCGGGACGCGCCCAGCGACCTCCGACCACGTGCAGCCGTTGGCCTCCGGTCGAATATCGAGGACCACGTCGCGAGCCGACACCACCATGTAGCGCGATGCGTAGCGCAGGTAGATCTCGTAGCGTCCGCCAAGCTCGCCGGAGAGCACGCGGGCTTCGCGCGTGTCGGGGTCGAGGGCCTGCGTGAAGTCACACACGACCGGGGTGATCTGGCCGGCCGCATGAGGCAATTCGGCGACCGCGCGCACCTCCCGCGCGTTCAGCTGCGGATCATCACGAAACGTCAGCGTGACGCCGTTCTTGGTTCCCGCCGCCGTCCAGCCCTGTTCGGTGTGGGCCGCATCGATCCCCATCGACGTGAACAGAAACAGAATCGACAGCCGAGCGGCGATCATGTGCGCAATCTTACGCCGTCATTGTCGGCTCCCGCGATGTGCCTATAATCGCGCCGCAAGGGAGCTCAGATGCGACGGACCTTCATGTGTCTCACGCTCGCGGTGACCACACTTCTCGGGACGCCGATCGGCGCGCAGGAGGCGGCGAGCAAGAGTCGATACATCATCGCGACGGGACGCCGGCTTCCGTACGTGTACGTCGTGTCGTTCGATGCCGCACTCGCGCCGGCGAATGACCGTACCTCCAACGCGATCGTCAGTCGCAGCAAAGTGGCGACCGAGGCGCTGGACGGCCGATTGCTCGGCGATCCCGCCAATCTCGTCGTGAGCGAGGACGGCCGCACGGTCTACGTGGTGAATCATCATGGCGCGGTCGACAACGCTGAGTTTCGCCAGCATGGTGGCCGCGGACAGATCGCAGTGCTCGACATGGACGACCTGCTGGCCCCACGAAACGACCGCACCGCTAACGCCCTTCGACGGCACATGGACTCCGGCGGCTTCGGTGCGCTTGGGATCGTGCTCCTGCCCGAGGTGTTGGTCATCGCCAACGCCGAGAACTACCTGACGGAGGACGGCGGCAATCGCATCACGTTCGTCGATCGGCGTACCGGCAGCCTCCGCGGCACCGTGGAGCTCGCGCTGGGCTCGCCGGGGTTTCCGTGCCCCGACTACCCGGTGCCCTATGCCTCACCGTACGGTCCGCCACGGAATCTTGCCGTGCGCGCCGGGGCTCCAGGCATTGGATGCTTTCCGAACCCGAACGGATTGGCGATGGGCCGTGCCAACGATGGGAGCGCCTATATCTTCTCCGCCAACGGCGGCACGGACGACGTGTCGGTGATCGATCTCGGTCGTGCACTACGAGGAGAGGCTCGTGCGGAGATCGGTCGCATCCCGATGCAGGTCGGCCCCTGGGGCATCACCGCGACGCCCGACCGGCGGCACATCATCGTGGCGAACGGTGGAAGCCAGCGCGATGGATCCGCGGGCAACACGATCTCCGTGATCGACGTCGACCGGGCGAGCGCCGGCGCAGCCAACGCTGAAGTGACCCGCGTCCTCGTCGGCACCGACAATCCCTCGGAGCAGACCCATCCGTTGATCCCCTCCGTCACGCCCGACGGCCGGGAAGTGGTGGTCCCGAACGTGCGCGCGAACAACGTCTCGATCGTGAACGTCGAGCGGGCGCTCACCGGCAAACTCGGCGCGGAAATCGCGCGCATCCCGCTGGTCCGGCCGGACGGACAGCCCGCTCGCCCGAAGGGCTCTGCGATCACGTCCGACGGCCGGTATGCGGTGATCAGCGGAGGGCCCTCGTCGCCGCCGTTCTCGCAGGAGCTCGGTCACCTCTACCTGATCGACTTGCGGTCGCGCACAGTCGTCGCCACGGTAACCGGTGTCGGGCACGAGCCGTATGCCCTCGCCGTCGTGGACAGGTAGCCAGGGGTGTGCGGCTGACCTTCGTTCGGAACTCGTCGTTCCCGTAACCGCGATCAGTTTCGCCTGGGCGCGGGCCGCAGGTGGTGCCGGTAGACCCAGCTGCCGATCTGGCGTCCCTGCCGCCCGCCGGCACGCTGGTCGAAGCGGAAGTGAATGCCCCCGAACACCCGCGCATCGTCGATGTCGTCGGTGATCTCCTCGAACGTGCCGTAGTCGAGGACGATGCCAGGCATCGTGGGACTGGAGAGCTCGATGTCCTGCGAGTCGTCGCCGAAGAAGCGCTCGGCGATCTCGCGCGCGGCGTAGCTCGCCGCGGCATGGGCCGATCCGTAACTGGGGAAGCACGGTGCGGGAATCAGGGGCGCGAAGGCTGGATCGGCGTCGGTCCTCGGATTGCCATCGTCGCCGGCCTGATGGATGGCCGTTTCAGGACGCCAGACGTTGTATTCGTACTTCGTCTCCATCACGGCGACGAGCCCATCGTTGATCGCCATGTTCAGCAGTGCGAAGAGCCGGGCATTCCGCGTCAGCGATCCGCCACTGGATGCGGCAACCTGCCGGACGGCCGGGTTCCACGTGGCAACGGCGAGCACCACGTTGTAGAAGCGCGCGACGTCGGTCTGATGCTGTGAACGTGTCGTGCTGTGGAGCGCGCCTCCCTCCTTCACCTCTGCGAAGTCGCGGGCGTAACGTCGGCTCTCGAGAGGAGGTGGGGACGCAGACCGGAACTGCGACGCGCTCAGGATTCCGAACGGCGTGACGTTGCGCCAATGCACCAGCACCCCGCCGGCCGGTGGACAGGTCGGTGTCAGCTGCCACTCGCCGGCTATGGACGACGCTGGCAGATGAAACTGGGGTGGCGTCGCCCCGTCAGCGGCGCGGTGGGCGATCATCGCCGCCGCCGCGGACTCGCCGACCGCGATTCCGCTCTGTTTCGACGGCCCGTCGACAATGGCCGACAACGACGCCAGCCGCGCCGAGTCGAGCGTTGCCGCCGCCGCCGGGAAGTAGTTGCGCAGGACCCCGTGAGCCGCCGCGATCGCGGCGGCATCGCGCGACGCGTGGGGTGAAGCGGTGACCGTGCCCAGGTATGGCGCGTACTTTCCCGTAATGGCATTGACCGCTTCGAAGACCGCAAGTTGGGTGATTGCGGCGAACCGGCCCTGCGCGAAGGGGTTCTGACCGCCGACGGTTGCCACCATGATCTCGTTCCACTCGAGCACGGCGTCCGTATGTACACGGCTCGAGTGAGCCAGGCTCGACGGGACGATCAGCATGGACGTGATCACGCTTGCGACGGCGAGCCTCGACCGGTGCGACATTGGATCCTCCTTTGGCCGGTGGTGGTAATGACCTGGCGGCCAGGGCGCGACTGTGACGCAAGGTGCCGGCGCAGTCAGTGGAGAGCGACGGGATTACTATGGGATTTCCATGGGAGCCGGTGCTGAACGCACCATCCGGTTCGGTCCGTACGCTCTGCATCCTACGCAGGGCTTGAGCTGCAGCGCCCGCGACGTGCATGTCACGCGGAAGGCGCTGGATGTGTTGTACCTGCTCGCCGAGCGACAGGGCCAGGTCGTGACCAAGGAAGAGATCTTCGAGGCGATCTGGCCGGGCGTTGCCGTCAGTGATGCGGCCCTCACCTCATGCATCAAGGAACTCCGGCGCGCATTGAAGGACGATGCGCGATCGCCGCGCTTCATCGAAACACGCCACCGGCTTGGATTCCGGTTCCTGCCAACGACCGGACCTTCCAGCAGCGTGGTCGCTGAAGCGACACCGGCCACGATCGGCGATGACTCCACCGGAACCTGTGTGGGACGGACTGAGGCGCTGGCCGTGCTGACCGCGTCATTGGCGCGTGCTCGCGCGGGTGCCCGACAGCTCGCCGTCGTGCACGGTGAAGCCGGCATCGGCAAGACGACGCTCGTCGACACGTTCGTGCATGACGTTCGCAGCGGGGGCACCGTCCAGACCGCAACCGCCACGTGCGTGGAAGCGTATGGTGCGATCGAGCCCTACGGGCCCTTGCTGGATGCCGTGCGATCGTTGTGCGGATCGTCGGGCGATGCCGACGGCGTGATGCTGCTTCGCCGGCACGCGCCGACGTGGTGGGCGCAGTACCCGTCACTGCACGACCCGTCCGAGCGCACGACGCTCGATCGCTACACGGCAGGAGTGACCCGGGACCGCATGTCGCGGGAGTTGAGCGACTACCTCGAGGCGGTTGCCGGCGAACGAATGGTCGTGCTGTGGATCGACGACGTGCATTGGGCCGACGACTTCACGCTCGACTGGCTGAACGCATTCGTTGCCCGACGTGAGTCCACGCGCGTGCAGCTGATCGTCACATTGCGGGATGGCTATCACGCGCATGCCGATCGGATGTTCACCAGCATGGCCCTGAAGCCGTGGTGCGCCCCGCTCGGCGTGATGGGACTGGACGAAGCGGCCACGCGACTGATCGTCGAGCGGCGGCGCGTTGCGGCGGAGTCCAAGGTCGCCGATCTGGCTGCGCATCTCCACGAGCTGACCGAGGGGCATCCGCTGTTCATCAGTGCGCTTCTCGACGAGCTGGCGGCAGACAGCTCATCTTTCGCGCGAATGATCGCCCCGTGCGAGACGGATCCTGGCCGACGGTTGAACGTTCCGGCCCGCCTTCGGACGCTCATCGAAGAGCAGATCGAGCGCCTCGACGGGCGCGAGGCGGAGTTGCTCGAGGTCGCCAGTCTCGTCGCCGACCCCGAGTGGTCATCGGCATTGATCGCCGCGGGCAGCATGCAACCCGCTGATGACGTTGAACGCTTCTTGATGCGGTTGGCCAGGCGAGGTGCATTCATCGTTCACGCCGGCTCTCGGTCGTGGCCTGACGGGACCATCGTTGAACGGTTTCGGTTCAGGCACGCGATTCATCGTGACGTGTTCGCGGGGCGGGTGACGCGGAGACGTGCTGCCGACATCCACTTGCGACTCGGGATGCGACTGGAGCAGGCGTTCGGCACTCGAGCGCTGGAGCTGGCGCTGCCGCTGGCACGGCATTTCGAGGAAGCGGGAGACCTCGATCGCACGACGCGGTACTTGATTGACGCCGCGCGGTCGGCCAACCGGGTGGGAGCCGCCGAGGAAGCCATTCGGCACCTGAGACGCGCTCTGGCGCTGCTCCCGAAGCGCGCGCCTTCGATCCAGCGCGACGAGCAGGAGCTCGAGCTGCAGATGCTGCTGGGGAGCGGGTGCATGGCCGTCCACGGTTGGGGCGCGCCGGAGGTTGAAGCCGCCTATCAGCGAGCGCAGCAACTGTGTGACGGACTGGAGTTCGAGCTGCAGCGGTTCCCGGCTTACTGGGGCTTGTGGCTGTTCCGGTGGGGTCGTGGTGAGCTGTCCCGGGCGCGCGATCTTGTCGCCGTGTTGCAGCGCCTCGGCGATCAGGCGCCGGACCCGATGCGTTCGCTGCAGGTGCTTCATGCGCAATGGGCGACCGCGTACTGCATGGGTCAGTTCGGCGTCACGGTGGATCGCGCTGATCGCGGATGGGCGTTGAGCCGGCGTGAAGTGCCGGGCGAGGCGACGCTGCCGTACGGCAACCACCACGCCGGCGCGTGCGCGCGCGCGTTCGCGAGTCGCGCGCTCGCCGCGTTGGGGCGCTGCGACGAGGCAAGAGCGGCGGCACACGAAGCGGTCAAGGAAGCGCGCAGCTTCGCCCACCCTTTTTCACTCGCGCTGACGCTCGTCTTCGCCGCCGCGACCCATCAACTTCTGCGAGAACTTGATCTCCTGGCGGCGCACGCTGAAGAAGCAGAATCGATCAGCAGCGGCCACGGTTTCCGGCTGTTGTTGGCCTGGGCCCGAGCACTGAGGGGATGGGCCGTCTCGGTGTCCGGCGGCCCGACCGAAGGCGCCAACATGGTGAGCGACGCGGTGTCGTCGGCGCTACGCACAGGCTCTGGCCAGTTTCGCACGCTGTTCATGTGCCTGTTGGCTGAAGCCCGGCTTGCGGCCGGACAGCCCGCGGCAGGACTCGCCACGATCGCAGACGCGTTCGGCATCGTCAGCGGCACCGGGGAACGATTCCACGAGGCCGAATTGTTTCGGCTCGAAGGACAACTCCGGTGGACGATCGCGCCTGATGCTCCAGAGCCGGTCGTCGAGGCATTCCAGCACGGCGTGGCAACGGCGAGAGCGCAAGGCGCGCATCTCTTCTTGCTGCGCAACCTGATCGCCCTGGCCCGGTACGATCTGAGCCGCGGTCAGACGCCGACGTGCCTCAGCTCGTTGCGCGAGACGATGCATCTCGTTATCGGTCTGCCATCGATGGATCGCGAAGCCGTTCGCGAGGTACTCGCCATCTCCTGACCCTCCTGGCGCGCAACCTCGGCAATAGCGCCGCGGGCAGCGCTCAGCCTGCCGGGGAGGCGTGCGTTCGTTCAAGTTCTGTTTCGGCGACGAGGTTCTCGCGCGGACGTCCGATCGTCGCCACCGCGAGCGTCTTGCCGGCGTGCGAGTACGTCACCTTGCAGTTCTTCTCTGCAGGCGAGCCGTCGATGACCACGCTGTCCCACTGGTCGGCATGACCAACGTACGCAATCGAGGCGTCGAAGTGACGACTCCAGAAGAACGGCACCGCGTCGAACCGCTCGCGCCGGCCGAGCATGTTGCGTGCCGCCGTTTGCCCCTGGCGTTGCGCCACCACCCAATGTTCGACGCGAATGTTCTTTCCCGTATGCGGGTCCGGCCAGCGCGCGTTGTCGCCGGCGGCGAACACGTTGGGCGCACTCGTCTCGAGATACTCGTTGACCACGATACCCTTGTCGGTCGAGAGACCTGCCGCTTCAGCGAGCCCGACGGCCGGCCGCACGCCGACCCCGACGACGATGAAGTCGGCATCGAGCTGATCGCCGCCGCTCAACGTGGCCGTGCGACCGTTGACGGACGCGACAGTCTGGCCGAGATGGAACCGCACCCCCTTCGATTCGTGAATCGCCTGCACGGCGCGGCCAATGTCTGCGCCCATCACGCGTTCGAGCGGCAACGTGTCGGGAGCGACGACATCGACCTCGATGCCGCGCTTGCGTAGCGACGCGGACACTTCGAGGCCGATGAAGCTGGCGCCGATGACGAGCGCGCGCGTGGCGCCGGTCGCCTTCTCGACGATCGCGCGGCCATCGGCCCACGAGCGAAGATAGAGGACCGGGAGGTTAGTCGCGCCGGGTATCGGCAGGTGCACCGGATCGGCCCCGGTTGCGATCAGCAGCGATCCGTAGGTGCGCTTCGATCCGTCATCGAGGCCCACCGTCCGCGTTTTCGGATCGAGTGTCGTCGCACGACGGCCCAGCACGAGTTCGATGTTGCGCTCGTCGTACTGCTCCTTCGACCAGATTGGCATCCAATCGTCCTGTGCCTCCCCGGCCAGATAGTCCTTCGACAAGTTCGGCCGATCGACGGGAAGATCCGAATCCGCACTGATGATCGTGACAGGACCTTCGAATCCTTCACGACGGATCATGTCCGCAGCGGCCGACCCTGCCGCGCCGCCCCCGATGATCAGAATTGATTCTGGTGAGGTGCCCGGTGGCGCGGCGCCTGGTGCGCCGGCAAGTTTCTCGCGAACGAATACGGTGTCGCCGGCAACGTCAACACGCCAGCGTGCAATGGCGTCGAATGCCGGTGCGCGAAGGGCCTCGCCGGTGCGCAGGCTGAAGCAGGCGTGGTGGAGTGGACAGCGAACGGTGTCGCCCACAATCAAGCCGCGCGCCAATCGGGCTTTGTAGTGCGTGCATCGCGCGCCGAACGCGAAATACTCGTTGCCCGATCGTGCGAGAACAACCTCATTGTCGCCAACATGTCCGGAGATCATGGAGCCATCTGAAAGGCTGCCCATTGGAGTTCCAACGCTGAGGTCAGGTCCGGGGGTCGAGCGCGGGTCTGCCATAGATTGGCCATTCTACGCCCGCGCCGCCCCCGCTCTCCGCCACAGTTATTGCCGACGGCTCGCCGGATCGACGCCGGCGAACGTCAGCAGATCGACCATCGTGAACGTGCCTCGCGTCCCGCTGGGTAGCGTCGGCCGCCACCGGCGCTCAGTGAAGTACGAGTTCGGGTCCTTCAAGAGCAACCCGAGGATCACCTCGGCGACAATGCGCGCGCCGCAGCCGGCAAGGCGCGCTCCTCCCGCCAACTCGGCCTCCTTGAGGATGTAATACCAGAGCGGCGTGCTGCGATCGAGGTTCTGGCCATACGGCCGCAGTTCCCTCAGCTGCGACGTCGACAGCGGCGTGATCCCCATCGCCCTCGCCACGTCCTGTCCGGACGGAATTCCCCACGTCAGGTGCCGGAGCAGGTTTCGCTGCGGCAGCGCGGTGGGCAAATCGCCGCTGGCGATGGCGCCGAGCGGCAGGTTGAACAGCGGCGTCGAGATCTTCGTGTCGACCGTCTTGTTCGGACGCACGTGCTGCGTCTGGTCCCCGCCGAAGTCGAAGAATGTCTGCCAGCCGATGAATCGCCGCGGTGCCCGCGTACCACCTCGCAAGTCGACGGGGTCCGCCTGATCTTCACCAGCCGGGTCGAAGACGAACCCGAAGAACGGCTGGCCGTGATCACCGGCCAGGTTGGCGCGGTAAGACGGCCGGACCAGAGTGTGGCCGAAGCGGAAGCACGCACCCTGGAACTCCACCGGGATGCTCGCCTCACCGAAACTCGGAGTGTAGAAGCGTGCGCCGCGCTCCAGGATGTTGCGGACCAGCGATGTCCCGACGATCGACGGCAGGAACTCGTTGACGATGATCCACTGGTAGTGCCAGGTCACCAGTTGCCGCGCGCGCTCGAACACGCCACGGCGCGCATCCGAGGCGAAGCTCTCGGCGATTGATCCCTCGGCCGCGGCCGCAAAGGCCTGGCGATCGCCATCGCCATTGTCACGCAGCATGTCCACGACGCGGTTGTGGAACCGCAGCATCGCCACCTGCAGGCCGGCGATCATGAGGTTCTCGTCATTCCGCGGATCGGCAATGATGGCGAAGCCGTCCGCTGTCCGTGGCAGGTCCTCGAACAGGCCACCCTGCTCCACCTTGAATTTGGCCAGGTCGCGGGCGTCGTAGAGCTGACGGCTGGCCTGAGGCCCGCCGCCGTACACCGAGTCGAGGTCGAACGACGGCGTGCGGACGTTCGCGGAGCTTTCCGGCCTGGTGGGAACACCCAGCCGCGATGTCGCATCGAATGTCATGTCATGGTCCATGAACTGGCCGAAGAACGTGATGCCGGCCGTGTGCGCCGCGTTGTCACGGTTGTTCGGGCTCAGCTCGGGATGGGTGATCAGGCGAATCGGACCTTCATGTAACGGATCCCCGGCGTCGAGCAAGCCGCCCGGCGCGCCCAGTTCACGCAGCGCCTGCTGCACCGAAGGCGTCGACTCGACAAACGGCGGCAGCCGATTGAAGATCCGGCTGAAACGATCCGGGCGCGTGCCTGACAATCCTTCCTGTAAACCTTGCTGGCCTTCCTGCAAACCGTGCTGGGCGTCCGCTCCCGCAGGCAGCATCATCGAACCGGCGGCGCCAGCGGCGCCGGCGCCGATCCCACTGAGGAACCCTCGCCGGCTGACTCCTGCGGATTGCGTGCGTCGAAGTGCGTGCGAACAAGACATCCTGACCTCCTGGATAAACGGATAGCGACGCGACGCTGAGCGCCGTTGTGACGGTTTACTGGAATTGATCGGCCGCACTGATGTGCGGCCGCGCCGCAAGGGAGCAACGAGGATGCCAGCCTGCGACGGTGCGAATCGCGTGGAAAGGCGCGCGCGCCGCGCAGGCGCGCCGCACAACTGGGTCGGCGGTGCCCCGGCGCCGAGCCCGCAACCGGGTCGTGCGCGCCCCGCTGCGGGGAAGGGATGACAGGTGGTCAGTTCTTGTAGCGGCTGCGATCGATGCCGTATTTCTTCAACAACTTGCCGAAGGTCCGCCGTTCTTTCCCGGCAAGCCGGGCGGCCACCGTGACGTTGCCGCGCGACTCGGCGAGCACGCTCGCAAGATACGCGTTCTCGAATTCAGCCAGCGCCTGTGCCTTCGCCGTCCGTAAATCTCCGGCCGGTGCCCGCGGCGCCCTCGGCGCCGCAACCCGCGCCAGGTCCGCGGCGGCCCCGATCTCCTCGCCGTCGGCCAGCAGCAACTCGCGGTGGATCCAGTTCTCGAGCTCGCGGACGTTGCCCGGCCAGTCGTAGCGTTTGAGCCACACTAGCGTGTCGGGGTGCAACCGCTTGGATGACACCCCGTACTTGTCACTGTAGAAGCGGATGAAGTGCTCCGCCAGCAGCGCGATGTCGCCCGGGCGGCCGCGTAGCGGCGGAACCCAGAGGTACAGGATGCTGACCCGATAACGCAGATCGCTTCGGAACTGGCCATCGTCCACCAGCTGTTGCAGATCCTGGTTGGTGGCCGCGATGATGCGGACGTCGGCGGCGATTTCGACCGAGGTACCGACCGGGCGATAGCGCAGGTCTTGCAGAAAGCGGAGCAGCGACACCTGCGCCTTCGGCGACAGCGTGTCGGCCTCGTCCAGGAACAAGGTGCCGCGCTCGGCCTGCGCGACGAGCCCGGCGCGTGCGTCCTTCGCGTCGGTAAACGCCCCACGGCCGTGGCCAAACAGCTCCGTCTCGATCAGGCCGTCCGGCACCGCGCCGCAGTTGACGGCAACAAACGGTCCGTCGCGGCGATCGCTCCGCGCGTGAATCGCCCGCGCCGCCAGTTCCTTGCCTGATCCCGTCTCACCTTCAATCAGCACGCTCGCCGAGTTGCGGCCGATCTTCTCGATCTGGCGGGACACCGCGAGCATCTCGGGCGAGTCGCCGATCAACCTCGGTGTGTTTGGTGCGTCCGTCAACGGCCAGGGTGGCACTGGACGCGTGGACCCGAAAACGTCGTGCACACGATCACCCACAGGGCGGCCGATTCGGCCATCCCGGATTGAGTCATGAACTGGGGTACCGGCGACCCTGCAATACCGGTTCCGGCAGAACTCGCCGTATTAATGCGCCGTCGGCGCAGCTGGATCTGATGAGCGGAAAAACTTACGCGGAGCGGTGTAATGATTCCTTTGTTCATGCGGCGGGGCCCTCGCGGCTTGGTGGCCGTGTGTGATGAGGTGGAGGCTTGATGGTTAGCATCACCGCTTTTACGGAAGAGCTCCGGAGAGCCGTTCGCACGTTGTGGCGTTCCCGCGCGTTCAGCGTTCCCGCGGTGTTGACACTGGGGATCGGGATCGCGGGAGTCACCGTCATGTCCGCACTCGTCAACGCGGTGCTGCTGCAGCCGCTACCCGTGCGCGATCAGGACCGGCTGATCGTGGCGTGGTGGACGAGCAACACCGGCGGGCACGCACACGTGCCTTTTGGTGCCGCCGCGGTTGACGAGATCGAACGCCACACACGACTGCTCGAAAGCGTGGCCGCATACGCCTACAACGGAGCGATCCAGTTCGCCGCGATCGAAGACGGTTCAGCGAGCTACGTGCGCGCCGGGGTGGTTGATGGCGACTTCTTCAGGGTAGTCGGCACGGCCGCGATGATAGGTCGAACCCTGGAGCCCTCGGACAACGAGAACGGCGCTGAGCCCGTGCTGGTGATCGATGAAGGGCTGTGGCGGCGACGCTACGGCGGACGTGCTGACGCCATCGGGCGTCGCGTCCGTCTTCAGACGCAATCGTTCAGGATCGTCGGCGTGGTACCTGCGGTGGACCTCCCACGCGGCGCCGAAGCGTGGATATCGATGCAGGGGTTCCTGTCCAATGCGCCTTCTCCACAAGCACGTGTCTCCATCGAACGCGACCATGACCTCGTCTCCCGCCTTCGCCCAGGCGTGACCATTCCGCAAGCCCAAGCGGAGTTGAGCGCGTTGACGGCCGAGTACCGGCGTCGAATCGGCAGCGAGCTGGTGCCCGTGATTCGCAGCTACGAGGAGGAGGTCGTCGGAGATCTCCAGACCCCTGTGCTCTTGCTGTTCGGGGCTGTTGGACTGGTCCTCTTGATCGCGTGTGCCAACCTCGCGAACCTGCTGCTGCAGCGTGGAGAGGAGCGCTCTGCCGAGATCGCCGTGCGCAGGGCGCTTGGGGCCGCGAGGCGCCAGCTGACACGTCAGGTGCTGGCAGAGACCCTGGCTCTTGGTGCGATCTCCGCAGTCGCTGCTCTCGTCTCGTCGTGGTGGAGCCTCGAGGGACTCGTTGCTCTCGCTCCCACTGAATTGCCGCGCATCATGACTGAGGTGCGCATCGACGCGCGCGTTGTGGGATTCACGCTGCTCATCACATTCGCGGCCGTTGCCTCCACGGGTTTGGTGAGTGCGCTGATCTCCACGCGTGTCGATCCCCTCGTGCATTTGCGCGGCGCCCGCGTGGCGAGTGCGACGTCACGTCGCGGGCGTCGCACATTGGTCGTCGCACAAATCGCGTTCGCAGTGACCGTCCTCGCGGCCGCCGGCGTGCTGACCCAAACCTTGCTCCAGCTGCGATCTGCCGACATGGGCCTTGCGACCGATCGGCTGGCGTTCGTGGACCTGTTCCTGCCAAGGCCGGAGTACGAAGAGGTGGGCCGGCGGCGCCAGTTTCTCCAGGAGCTTGCGCGCGACGTGCAGGCGATTCCAGGGGTGGGCGCGGTGACGCCGATCGCGGTGCGGCCCTATGCAGGGCTGAGTGGATGGGACACGCCGCGCTTTGCTGTCGAGGGGCAAAGCGCAGATGAGGCCGCGAGGAACCCAAGCCTCGATCTGCAATCCATTTACCCCGAACACTTCGACACGCTGGGCATCAACGTGATGGAAGGGCGGGGCATCACCGTGGCCGACACGGAGAAGACGCCGCCGGTTGCCGTGGTCAGCGAGAACGTCGCTCGCCAGGTATGGCCTGGCGACAGCCCGATTGGAAAGCGGCTGAAGATGGGCGGGGTCGATTCGAAAGCAGGTTGGTTCACCGTGATCGGCGTGGCGGGCACCACCAGGTACCGCGAGCTCGCGCAGCCGCGGGCCACGCTATATGTGGCCGCGGCGCAGTTTGTGGACGGCGCAGGGAGCCTCGCGATCCGCACCTCCGCTCCGCTCGAGACAATCGCGGGCGCTGTTCGCGACCGCGTGCGCAACGCGGATCCAGACGTGTTCGTGCTGCAGCTCGAGCCGTTCACGACATTTCTCGCGCGACCGCTGGCGCGGCCACGATTCGTGGCCTGGCTGAGCAACATCTTCGGCGCCACGGCGTTGTTGCTGGCCGCGATCGGGTTGTACGCGGTGATGGCCGCATTCGTGCGGCAACGCACACGCGAGATCGGCGTGCGTGTTGCCTTGGGCGCGACCAACGCTGATGTCCGCTGGCTGATCCTCGGCGAAGCACTGTGGCTGGCCGGCGCAGGCACCGCGCTGGGACTGGCGGGCGCCGTTGTGACAAGCGGCTTGCTGCGGGGCCTGCTGTTCGGCGTGCAACCACTCGATCCGGCCACCCTCGCCGCCGCGATGGCAGTGCTCGTGGCGACGATTGCCGTGGCCTGCTATGTCCCGGTTCGACGCGCCACGCGCGTGGATCCGTTGTTGTTGCTGAAAGCCGAGTGAACCTCGGAGCGCCCGGCGAGTGTGCGGATTTTACAGTCCGATCTTCGAGACTGACGGCGGTGATCGCTGACCGCCGTCAGTGAGCGAGTCGTGAAGTACTGCTGAGCTGCGCATCTCAAAGCCGATAGAAACCCCGACATCCGCCCCTCATCAGCATTGCGGACCGATGGTACGGCGGTTGCGTCGTGCGTAGGCAAGCGATCACCGGTCCCTCTGGCCGGAGCCTGCGGATCGAGTGCTCCGCACGGGGCCGGTGGCGCGAGTCATTGAGGAGGAGCGACATGCTTTCAACCAGGATCATCGCCGCCGCGCTCGTCGCGCTCACGCTCGTGCCGGTGCCCGCGCGCGCAGACATACTGCTCATTCCGTTCTTCGGCGTGAATTTCGGTGGCGATTCCGGCCAGGAGTTTTCGGACGCGTTCGACACCAGTCAATACAACTGGGGCGCGAGCCTGACGCTCATGGGCGGCGGCGTGTTCGGCTTCGAGGCCGACTTCGGATTCAGTCCGGACTTCTACGGCAAGACCGACGTCGGCGGCAGCAGCGCGCTGACGATGACGGGCAACCTCATTCTCGGGATTCCCTTCGGCGGCCAGCAAGGCTTCGGTGTCCGTCCGTACGGTCTCGTCGGCGCGGGCCTGCTCAAATCGACGTCGGACTTCGGTACCGACATCGCCGAGATCGACGAGAACCAGGTCACGTGGAGCGCTGGCGGTGGCGTGCTGATGTTCTTCGGGACCCGCGCGGGTATCCGTTTCGACGTGCGCTACTTCCGTACCTTCGACGATCTGGAGATCCTCGGCGTCACGCTCGTTGAGTCGCCGGGAAAGGTCGATTTCACGAGAGGTTCGCTGGGCTTTGTACTGAGGTTCTGATCTTCACCGCATCGAGCTCGAGAACGAGAGACGGCTCACACGCGCCGTCTCTCCTTGCCCGTCAGTTCCACCGCCTCCTGATCTTCGCGCGACCCGCAAACACTCGTTCAACTCAGCAATAGATCCTCGAGCAGATCACACGACACCTGCGACACGCTGAAACGTGCCCGCAATCAGCTGTCGTGTTCGGTTCGTGGCCGTGCCTCGTTTTGTCATGTAGTGGAAAGTGGTTTCGTGTCAGTGCAACAGGAGGCGTCATCATGTCCGAGCCCGTTGGCCCTATCTGGACAGGAGGCTTCGAGTACGAAGACTCGCAAGGATTCAGGATTCAGTTCCTACCAGACAAACACAACGATGAGTTGCAGCGCGAAGGCAAGGCTCCGGTCTACTACTGGATGCCAGGCGCGGTGCGCCTGGCGCGCAATGCCGAGGGCTACTCAAAGTTTCATCTGGTCCATTTCGTCGGCGTCCAGGACGGCGACACGACCGTGGGCGTCGAAGGCACGCGCGAAGTTGCCGGCGGCGTCCTGTCGCTCACCACGACTGCCGCATTTCCGGCTGGCGTACTGGAGAAGGCCGAGGAGCAACTCCTCAACCGCTTCCGCGGGAAAGATCAGAAGTACTGGGGCTGGCGGACGCCCGTCGCACCGGCGTTCCGCGCCGTCCCGATCACGGCCAACGTCACCGCAATCACCAACCTCTCACCGGACGCGAGCGGAAACGTACCCGCTGCCGGTGGCGGCGGCGCCGTCACTCCGGCGCCTGTCGACGGTGGCGCGGCCCCCGCTAACGGCGGCGCCGCGCCAGCGGGTGGTGGCACTCGGCCCGGAGGCGGAGGGCCGCCAAGGTCGACGCTGATGGTGCGTCACGCGGACCTCACGCAAAAGGTGCTGCACGGCCGCGCGTTCCGCGGGCCGTCGAACCTTGATGCGTGGCACTGGAAACTTCAGGGCCAAGGGCCAGGATCGATCATCCCGACTGGTGAGAACGCGTACTCGGGCCTCATCGGTGATCTCCCCGCCGCCATCGTGTGGCAAGGGTTTCACGGTACCTACAGCCCCATTTCCGTGGTGCAGGCGCTGAAGATCCCGGTGTGGAGCCAGGCCCTGAGGATCAAGATCGACGGGAACTGGGACCGGATCTTCGAGCACTTCTCAGCGCACGGCAAGGCCAACAACTTCTGGTTCGACGCCGACATCAAGGCCGAGTTCAACAACATGCGGACCAGTGGGGGAATTACCGTCAGCCTCGAAATCGACGGCACGATTCCCGGCGCCGACAAGATGGAGCAGGAGGCGAACAAGCGGATCGACCTCATCTACCAGAAGTTCATGGAGGCGGCGCAGAAGGTAATTTTCGAACCGCCAGCGCCGAACGTGACGCCCGCAGAGACCTCGGGGAGTGGCGGGTTGTTCGGGTGGGGCGGAGGGTTCGCGCTGAAGTACCGACGCGACTCCACGAAACTGGACCTCCATTACAACGAGACTTACGACAAGCGCTACAACCTGGACCACGTCATCAGCAGCTCGCTCGAGGGCTTCTACGACGAGATCAAGCAGGACCCCGGCGCCGAGAAGAGGTACTTCACCACCCTCTACCTCGACGACTGGAGCCGCAAGGTCACCCGCATCGTCAAGCCGGTGGTCAACTGGCCGGATCCGGCGCAGAAGTGGATCGGCGAGCCCGTGTCATTTCTTTCCGTGGAACTCGGATATCCGAGCGCGCGTGGAGACATCCAATGGGCCGCGCACGTCTTTCAGAGCACCGACACCGGCGAGACGACACGTTGGGAAATGGCAGTGACCAAGAAGAACGCCGACGATGTCACGAACCCGCCGGCGGGATGGACGCCCGACAAGATGTTCGTTCGGCGCCGCGTGCATCTCAACGAGCCGCCTGGAGAAAGTGACTCTCCCTTCATGCGCGTCTTCGTCGAGAAGAATGTCGTCGATCTCGACCCGGGCGAGAACGGCCGGCTGACCAACGAGAACACGCTTGAAGTGCGAGCGGATTCGGTGGGCAAGCTGGAAGTGGGACCGCTGGCGCTGAACGTCGAGCTCGAGAACTCCAAGCAGGTGGTCGAAGTCGAGTTCCAGTGCCACGGCACGACCCACGAAGGCAAGCCACGCAACATCACCACGTTCACGTGGAAAGCGGACGACCAGGACGAGCCGCGCTTCTGGGAGATCTTCACAGGGCAGCTCGACTTCGTTCCAGCCTTCAAGTACAGGGCGCGGGTGATCGTGCGCGGCACCATCTTCAGCCAGGGGATGGAGTGGACGGCGACCCAGTTTAAGGAGCGCACCGGCGTGGACGTGGACTACGTCGACGGCCGGGCCGGGGGCGGGCTGAACGAGAAGTTCCTGGCCA
>JALDXK010000053.1:0-16794 GCA_032155105.1 Acidobacteriota bacterium | reverse complement strand
GTCGTGAACTTGCGCATGAGTCTTGCAAGGTCACGACTGGGGGTTTTACCAAAATGAACTTGCGAGATAAGTACAACCACGCGATTCAAGTCGCCAAGGGCTTGCACATGGAGGGTTCGGCGCAGGAACGCGACGGGAAGCTCTACTTCAACGGCATGGTCAAGAACCAGGAGGAGGTCAACAAAATCTGGGACGCGATCAAGACCGTACCCGACTGGCGTAACGACATCGTGGCTGAGGTCAAGGTCGACCCGAACGCGAAGCAGGACACGACCTACACCGTGAAGGCGGGCGACACGCTCAGTAAGATCGCCAAGGAACACCTCGGCGATGCGAACGCGTACATGAAGATCTTCGAGGCGAACAAGGATCAGCTGAGCGACCCGGACAAAATCAAGCCGGGCCAGGTGCTGAAGATTCCCACGGTGGGTGCCCACGCCTCCCGCTGAGGCGTTACGGCACCTTCCTTGCTCCGTTTTCCAACGTCGGAAGCAACATGGCCCGAACGAGAGCGAACGTAAACTCCACAGGGCCATCATGAGGGCGCCGGGCTCACACACGGTCAGAGGTGAGTGGGTCCGGCGTTCGTGTGTGCGATGACAGAGAAACTGCAGATGCTGTGGTTGTTCGTGCTGGCTGCGCCGGTGGCGTGCGTCGCCTGGACGGTGACGCACGAAGAAGCGTTTGCCGAATGTCACGACTGGTGCGTTAGAAAGAGCCGCAGCTCGCGTTCGTTCGTCGCGCGCAAGTTCTTCTATCTGTTCACCTGTGAGTATTGCTTCAGCCACTACGTGGCGGCCGCGGTGGTGTGGATGACCGGCTTTCAATTGCTCGTGCTGGACTGGCGCGGTTCAATCCTCGCGTGGTTCACCCTGGTGTGGGTGGCCAACGTCTACATGAGCTTGTTTGGAAGGCTGCGCCTCGACATCAAGCGCGAGCGCGTCGAGATCAAGGCGGAAGAGCGCGAAGCCGAAGTGGCCGAAGTGAAATTCAGACGGAAGACATCCTAGAGCACAGCCGGCGCAGCTCGGCGGCGAGCACGTCGGGGGCGCACGGCTTGAAGAAGAACGCCGCGAGGCCTTCCTGCTTCGCGCGAGCGCGCACCGCTTCGGTGGCACACGCGGTCAGCATCACCACCGGGATGTTCCTGGTGCGCGGATCCGACGACAGCTTCTGAATCAACTCCCATCCGTCGCCGTCCGGCATCGCCAGATCGGTCACGATCACATCAGGCCGCTGCTCGCAGGCATGCGCGAACGCGGCCTCGCCGCCACACGCGGTGGACGCCTCGAAGCCCTGGCTACGCAGGACAATGAGACTCATCTGGCGCGTGTCTTCGTGGTCGTCCACCACGAGGACCGAATTCGGACGGCCGGCAGTAGGCTCCATGGGTGTTGAAGTTTTCACCATACTTCAAACCGCCTCATCAGTGCATCTCACGTTGAAATGACTTTATGGCTCATACACGCGTGAGACCGACATTGGCTGGACCGTTGATGACACTACCGAACTTGTCGAATCGCGAGCCATGGCACGGGCAGTCCCACGTTTTCTCGGCCGGGTTCCAGGCGACGATGCAGCCAAGGTGCGGGCAGATCGCCGATCGTTCGTGTACCTCGCCAGTCGCATCTCGATAGATCGCGACCTTCGAGGTGCCGCGGCGAATGACGGCGCCGGAGTCTTTCGCAATCTGCTCGGCTGATGCGACGTCGCCGGGCGTGAGGTAGTCGGCAAACTGCGCCGCCATGTTCAGCGCTTCCTTCGCATACTCACCGCTCGCCCGCAACGTGATGCGCCCGGGGTCGTACAGGTCTTTCCACGGGTTCGGCCGGCCGAGAATCAGGTCCGTGATCAGGATGCCGGCGATGGTGCCGTGCGTCATGCCCATGCCCGAGTCGCCGGTCACGGTGTAGACGTTGTCTTGATCGAGCGGGTTGTGGCCGATGAACGCCAGGCCGTCGACGGTCTCCATCACCTGCCCGGCCCACACGTACATCACCTCGCCGAGTTGGGGGAACCGTTCGCGCGCCCACGTCTCCAGGCGCGGATGGCGTTGTTCGATGTCGTCGGCCTGCCCGGTCTTGTGATCTTCCCCGCCGACGATGAGCAGATCGTGAGTGGCGTCGATCGATTCGAGACGCACGTAGTGATACGGATCGGCGGTATCCCAATAGAGCGCCTCGGTCACGGCGTTCTTCGGGATGCGCGCGCCGATCACGTAGGTCATGTACGGCGCCTGCTTGGTGTGAATCACGACGAGGTCGTTGACCGGCGCGTTGGTCGCCACCACGATGTTCCCCGCGCGCACGGTGCCGCCGCTGGCAGCAACCGATGCCTGCTTGCCGCCGGTGACCGTGGTGGCGTGCGTGCCGGTGTAGATGCGGCCGCCGCCGCGCTCGATCGCGTCGGCCATCCCGGCGAGGTACTTGAGCGGATGAAACTGCCCTTGATTGGGGAAACGCAGGCACGGGCCGGTGTCGAAGGCCAATGGCGCGCGCGGAATCTTCGCCACCTCGTGCACCAACGCCCGGTGTGCCGCCGCCAGCTCGCGATCGAGGAGGTCTTCGCCATGCTCCGGCGCACAGAACAGGTAGCCGTCGACGCGCTTGAATTCGCACGCGATGCGCTCGCGCGTCACGATGCTCTCGATGCGATCGATCGCGGCGATGTGGCTCGCCGCGGCCAGCCGCGCGCCGCGCTCGCCGTGCAGCCGCTCGATCTCGAAGTAGCGATCGTCGAGCGCATTCGTCAGGTGCGCGGTGGTGACGCCCGTCATCCCGCCCCCAATCGCGCCATCGTCGAGCACGACGACAGACTTCCCAACTTGGGTAAGCAGGTAGGCAGTGGTAAGGCCGGAGATACCCGCACCAATGATGCAGACATCGGCGCTGGTGTCGACTGTCAGTGGCGCGAACGTGGGGAGCTGGGCAGTGGCGGCCCACACCGAGGTGTGCGAGGGCATAACTCCCGCGCAAGCAAGAATCCGGCCCTGTGAGGACTACGCCAGAGCTGATTTCACCGTCTGGATGAGGTCGGTTTCAGGTGGAAAGCCCCTCATGCCTTTTTCGGCCACCTTCTTCCCGTCCACCCACACCGTGAACTCGCCCCGTCCGCCGGGCTCGAGGTCGGTGTCGGCGCCCGACTCCTTCTTGATCAGCGCCGCCACACGGGAAGCGCGAGGGAGGTAGTTTCAACTGGTGCAATAGCGGATGCGAACGCGGTTCATCACCTCAGTGTACGATAAGCGGATGCCATCATTGATAGAGGCGATCGAGATCAAGCGGAAGTCCTATTTCGAGTACGAGAGCGCGCCGTATCACTGTCTCGACGTCGAGGTGTCCAAGCCGACGGCACGCGGCGGCCAGACGCTGGTGCGCGTGAAGATGCGCAACCTCATCACCCGCGCCGTGTTCGACAAGACCTTCAAGGCCGGCGAGAAGTTCGCTGAGCCGGACCTGATGATGTCGGCGGTGACCTTCTCGTACGCCGACGCCGACGGTTATCACTTCATGGACCAGCAGACCTACGAAACCCTGACACTCAGCGCCGAGACGCTCGGCGAGGATCGCGGGCTGCTGGTCGACAACGTCGAGGCGCAGATCCATCGCTACAACGGCCAGCCGATCGGCATCGTGTTTCCGCCCCACGTCGAGTTGACCGTCGCGAAGACGGAGGTGGGCGTGCGCGGCAACACCGCGAGCGGCAGCGTGACCAAGACCGCGGTGCTCGAGACCGGCCTCGAAATCCAGGTGCCGCTCTTCATCAAGGAAGGTGAAAAGGTGAAGGTGCACACCGAGACCCGCGAGTTCGCAGGTCGAGCATAGAACACGGTTACAGGGTTACACGGTGACAAAGGTGGTTCGGAACTACTCCTGAGAACCTTGTAACTTTGTAACCCTGTAACCTTGTAACCAGCTCCTACAGACGTAACAGCAATCCGAACGTAAAGCGCGAGTAGCTGATGCGCCGGCCGACCGTCGCGAGCGAGCCATCGTCCGGGGTGGCAACGCTGCGCAGGTAGCGATAATCGAGACGAACACCAACGTTGTTCGTGAACAGCCCGTAGGCGCCGCCGCCCACGATCACCACCGGCATGGTGCGCCGCACCTGGAGCACCGCGAGGAACTCGACGGACTGCGCATGCACGAGGCCGGCACCAATGGCCGCATAGGGCCGCAATCCGCCACCGGTCATGCCGGGCGGTGCCGCGATGATCGCGCTGCCGGTCAGATCGAAGACGAAGCTGCCCGACGTCACCAACTCCCTGTCCTCGCGGTCGAAATACTCAGGCACGTAGCCGAACGTCCCCTCGACGCCGAGGATCCCCTGATCGAGCTGCATCACCGAGCCGCCCCACGAGAACTTCTTGGCGCCAGCAGCGAGGTCGAAGTCGGGGACTGACGTGCTGCCGCCGAACTTGATCCCCATGAAGGGGATAGCAAAGATCTCGGCGCTCGCCGGCCGAGGAACGGCAAGCAACAGGACGGCGGCGACCAGCGCTCTCATGCGTAGAGCACGAGTTTAGATGAAGAGACGCAGAAACACTTTCACAAATGGCGATGCGGTGACGTCGCCCGACTCGAAGTTGTAGCCCGCGGCGAGGCCGGGGCTATTGGAGAGAAGAATCATGGTGAGCTTCTTCGACGGCATCTTGACGATCAGGGCCGAGGCCGCATCAGGAATGTGACCGAACGTCCAGACCAGCGGCACTCCGGACGCGGTTTGCACGAACCAGCCAAGCCCCGTTGGCGTGGTCAGGATCTGATCACCGCCCACATCGAAGCGCTGCTGGCTCCACATCGTGCGGAGGGTGTTGGCGTCGATTGGAATATTGTCGTTGTCATCCAAACGGCGTTCGAACTCCGCAAGGTCCTCCGCCGTCGACACGAGGCCGGCTGCCGCATCGAGCCCATAGGTTGGATACTCGGAACGACTGTGCCGACGGTTCCGGATCCGATACGGCACGGCCATCTCGCGCAGCACCCGGGCATGTCGCTCGGAGGTGGTCGAATCGAACAGTGCTCTCGCGTCGGCGCCCCCTGGAAGGGCCAGATCAAGACCCGGCACGGATCGTCTCATGACGAGGCGATCCAGAATCTCGACCTCGGTCGCGACTCGAAAGGGCCGGCTCAGGCATTTTTCAACGACCGGCGTCAACGCGGTGAAGGCCGCCGGGTCGTAGACGTATCGATTCGTGGAGGCGTGCGCGAGCACCTGTCGGACGCGCACGTTGGTTGGAAACGTCGGTACGAATGTTCGAATCGCGTCGTCAACCTGGAGCAGGTGGCGATCGACGCACATGCCGACCAGCACACCGGTGATCGCCTGCGTCACGCCGCCGATCGGATACGGCGTTCGAAAGTCGGCCGCGACCCTGTTTTCGACGTCGGCGTAGCCGACCCCCTTGTGCCAGGCAATCCTGTTGTCGTGGACGATGAGGGCCGATAAGCCTGGCATCCCTATTTGCTGGGCGAGCGGTTCCAGATAGCGCTCGAATGCCTGGTAAGGAAAGTCCTGGGCATCCCCCCTCCCGGACGGCACAACGAGGATACCGATGGCCACTGCTGCGAGAAAAAGCCTCGTTTTCATGAAATTACAGGAGCCTCACCATCATATATCGGTTGATCCGGCCGCGGGCTGTGCTACAGTCTGCCAGTTACGTTTTTGGCTAATGAAGGCAGCTCGTCTGTACATTAAACAGGCCGTTTTGGGCCTGTTAACCCTGGGAATCCTCGCCACGGCATCGACCGTGTCCGCGCAGGACGCGACCTCTATGAAGGTGCGCATCCTTCCGCGCGACGGCCAGGTGCTTGTCACATTTTCACTTGATGGCGGTTTGACCGACGAAATGAAGGCCGTGGTGTCGAGCGGCCTGCGCACGGTCTTCACCTACACCGTCGAACTCAAGATGAAAACGCCAGCGTGGGTCGATCGCACCGTGGCCACCGCCGTGGTGTCGACCACCGTCGACTACGACAACCTGACGCGCCGCCACACGGTGTCGCAGGCGAAGAACGGACGCGTCGAGCAGTCGTTCGTCGTCGAGAATCCCGCGGCCGTGGCGCAGATGGTGACGAGCTTCGAGCGCATGCCGCTGTTCGACACCCAGCTGCTCGAACCCAACCGCGAGTACTACGTGGTGGTTCGCGCTGATGCGCGCCCGCGCAGCAGCGGTCCGTGGCCGTTCTCGGGTACGGCCAGCGGCTTCGCGCGCTTCACGTTCATCCCCAACAATTAATCGGCTCGCGGACGCGCTGGCGTTGCCGTGCAGCATCAGCTTGCCGGGGGCAGTGCAATTGCACGGCCTCGACGCATGCGTTATCTGGTCCTGCTGCTGTTTCTCCTGCGAGCGACCCCCACGTCAGCAGATTCGATCACCTGGAAGGCTGCGTCCGAGGTGTCTTTTGTCAACGACGGCATGAACATCTGGCCAGGCTTCACCGCAGGGACCCCGTGGTCCCTGACCGTGACGTTCGATCCAGGCGCTCTGCCCACGGTGCTGGCGCCAGGCTGTAACGCGTACGCTACCGGCTCGGCCCTCCTGACACTAGGCAGCTATAGCTACACCAACTCTGGCGGCCAGATCTTCACCAACGCCGGACTGCCGGAGGTCGGCTGCTTCGGAGGGCTTCCCGAAGGCGAGGCCGGGCTGATTCAGTTCTTATGGGGCAGCTCGTGGATCGAGGAGCCAGGCGCCTGGACGCTGAACGATCAGCTCAGCGTCCTCATCGCCGGATATTACGATCTCAACGTCAAGGACGGCACGCTGCCAGGCGTGCCGGTCGGCGATCCGTCCGGAGGGATTTTCGGCGGCCTGTTGTACCGCAGCCCGAACCAACAGTTCGACGGCGGCGCCGTCAACTTCGAGCTGGTCGAGCCGCCGACCGCGGTTCCCGAGCCGGCGACGATGACGATGCTTGGCATTGGTCTGGCGTCGCTGGTGGCGGCGAAGCGTCGGCGGCGCGCCTAAGCCGATTGACGCCGATTATTCAGCAGCCTGCCTGAACGGCGAGCCGGCAACTACTCGCTGCGGAGCGCGCGGACTGGATCGATCCGCGTCGCGCCGGCGGCGGGAATGACGTTCGCGAGGCCGGCCACCAGCAGCATCACCGCTGCCGCTCCCGCGAACGCGACGGCATCGATGGCGCTCACGCCGTAGAGCATCGATTCGAGCAGATTCCCCGCAGCCGCAGCGAGCAGCCCGCCTACTACGAGCCCGATGAGCGCGAGTCGTGCGCCTCTTACGGCCAGCGTCCGAAGCACCTCACCCCTCTGGGCACCTAGCGCGATGCGAATGCCTACCTCTCGCGTGCGGCGGCTTACCGAATACGCCACCACCCCATAGAGACCGATCGCCGCCAGCAACAGCGCCACGCCGCCGAAGGCGCCGAGCACGATGGCGCCGATGCGTGTCGGCAGGATCGTCGTGTCCGCAACCTGCTGGGCCGGTACGTCCTCGGTGAAGACAATGCTCGGTTCGAGCGACCAGAGGGCCTGGCGCAGCATCGGCAACGCGGTCGCGGGCGGCGTCGACGTGCGCACGACGAGCGACACTGATACACCATCGCCCGCCGGATAATGGAGATACGGACGCGGCCCTTCGCCAACGGATCGCACCTTGTGATCGCGGGCCACACCGACGATCTCCGTCGCGGCGCCGTCGAAGCCATTCAAGTAGATCGCGCGCCCCACCGCTGATGTGCCCGGCCAATACTGCCGCGCGAACGTTTCATTCACGATCGCCACCTGCCGTGATTCGGTGACGTCGTCCTGGGTGAACCGACGGCCGTCGACGATCGGCACGCCGACGGTCGCGAAGTATTCGGCGCCCACGCCCACGGTGTCCACCTGCGTGTCCTGGTCGGCCGGCGCGTGGTGGCCCTGCACCTTGACGCCGCTCATGTTGATGTCGGGCGCCAGCGGCAGCCGCGACGCCGTCGACACATTTTCGACGCCCGGCAGCGCGCGAATGGCCTCGAATGCGCGATCGCGCAACGCGGTCGCACGCGCGCCATCGTAGCCGTTCATGCTGAGGTTGAACGACAGCGACGACAGCGGCCGCGGATCGTAGCCAAGATCGGTCGCGTATGCCGCAAGCAGCCCGCGGCCAAGCAGGGCGCCGATCACGAGCAGCACCATCGACATCGCGAGCTGCCCGATCACCAGCACCTCCCGCACCGAGATGCGCGTGCGCTCATCGCCTTCTGCCGATGCCTTCAACGCCGGAACGAGCTCCGGCTTCGATGCTGACCACGCCGGCGCCAGGCCGAAGAGCGCGACGGTTACCACCGATGCGGCAATGGCGAAGGTCAGCACTGCCCCATCGAGGCCGAAATCAAACGCGATGCGCATCGGGAACACATCCGTGCTGGCGAGCCCCTGCAGGGCGCGGGTCACCCACCAGGCAATCAGCACACCGCCGACACCGCCAGCGGCAGCAAGCACCAGGCTCTCCGACAGCAACTGGCGGATCAATCGCCCCCGCGACGCGCCAATCGCCGCGCGCACCGCAAACTCGCGTCGCCGAGCGCTCGCGCGCGCCAGCAGGAGGCTGGCGACGTTGCCGCAGGCGATCAGCAACACGAGGGCGACGGCGGCAAACAGACCGCCACTTGCCGCTCGAAAATACCCATCGAGCATCGGGTGGAAGCGCACGCTCGCCGCCGGCACCACGCTCGCGGTGACGTCTTTATTGGTGTTCGGATACTCGGACCGTAGCCGCGCATAGATCGTCTCGATCTGCGCGCGCGCTTCGTCAACGGTGCGGCCATTCTTCAGCCGGCCCTTCACGAAGAGCCACCGGTGCCCACGCCGCGTCAGCCTCGTCGTGCCCGGATCGTTGTCGGTGGACGCCTGCATGCCCGAGAACACAAAGCGATCCACCATCATCAGCGGCACCCAGAAATCCGCCTCGATGCCGGGCAGCAGACCACGGAACGCCCGAGACGCGACGCCGATCACCAGGTAGTCGAGGCCAGAGATCTTCACCGTCTGCCCGATCACCGACGGCGATCCGCCGAGCGTCCGTTGCCACAGGCCGTGACTGACAACGATGACTGGCGATGCATCGGGGGTCACATTCTCATCGGCGCGGAACGCGCGTCCCTGCTCGAGGGGGATGCCGAGCAGGTCGAAGTAGTTGGCGGTGACGGCTTCGCCCGTGACCAACGAGCCTCGGCCAGATGAGGCGATGACGCCGCGCACGTAGCTGCTGCCGGCGACCCCTTCAAGCGCGTCGGCGCCACGTTCGATGTCCTGGAAATCCGGATACGAGGTGGTGAGTTGCGGATAGTCCTGGCTGAGGCCGCTGTAGATCTCGACCAGCCGGTCGGGTTCGGTGAGCGGTTGGCTACGCAGTAGTACCGCGTTCACAACCGAGAAGATCGACACGTTGAGGCCGATGCCGAGCGCGAGCGAGCCAATCGCCGCCGCGGCCACGAGCGGCTGGCGGAACACGTTCCGGATGCCGAGGCGGAGGTCGCGGAGCACGGTGTCCATCTTCAGACTCTACGGCAAACACCGGGGCATTGTTCGTCCTGCGGGACGGGATCGGATTACTGCTTTCGGGGTCGCCCCGGAATCGCTACCGCACCGGCCTTCTGCACTTGGCTCCAGATGCGCCGCCCGACCTTATCCGCCTCGGCCACCACGGCGGCCTCATCCATCGTCAGCACTTTCCGATCGCGCATGACGAACTGACCATCGATCATGGACGACTCGATGTCGGAGCCTTGCCCGTTGTGGATCCACGCCGACAGGAATCGTCCCGCCGGCACCAAGTGCGCGCGCAGGGTGTCGACAACGAGCAGGTCGGCCTTCTTCCCCACCTCGAGCGAACCGAGCACTTTCGACTGGCGCACCGCCATCGCGCCGCCCAGCGCGGCGTCCTCGAGCATGTCTTCAGGCTGCGGCCGCACGCCGGGAAATGGATCGTCGCGATCGATGCGTTCGGTGAGGAGCGCGATGCGCATCACCTCGAACACGTCGTTGGTGTTATTGTCGGTGCCGAGCGCAATCGGGCAACCCGCGGCGCGCAATTTGTGAATCGGCGGGATCACGCCACGGTTGGCCGCCATCGCCGCCTGGTGCGACACGATGGTGCGCGTCTTGCCGAGCAGCGCGACGTCGGTGTCGTCGACGTAGCGGCAGTGCGCGGCGAACAGCCGCGGCCCGAGGTAGCCGTGTTTGGCGAGAAACGCTGGCGGCGTCATGCCGTGGTGCTTCTTCATGAAGTCGACCTCGGCGCGGCTCTGCGACAGGTGAATCGTGTAGCCGAGATCGTGCTTCTCCGCGAACGCGCGCACGGCCTGCAACAATTCGGGCGACGAGGTTTCGGCCAGCGACGCAGCGGGAAACACGCTGATGCGCCCTCCGTTCGCGCCGTGCCACTTGCTGAACAGGTCGTTGATGCGCTGCAGGCCTTCATCGCGCAGCTTTGCGGAAAAGCGCGGGGTCTCGCCCTTCGCGAGCCCTTCAGGAGAAAGCGGACCGGGCACGTTCTCGCTATCGCGCACACCTTCCGCAAACACCCATCGCAATCCCGTGCGCGACAACGCACTGGCGTGGCGGCCGATGCCGCCCGAGAACTCGACCATCGTCGTGGTGCCGGTGCGGATCGCTTCGAGCGCGCCGATCGTGGTCATCAACGTCGCTTCCTCACCCTGCAGCAGGCTGTTCGGCTGCACGGCGAGCTTCGCGGAATTGGGGAATCCGAAGTCTTCGTTGAAGCCACGCGCGAGCGTGGCGCCGAGGTGCGCGTGACAGTTCACCAGGCCGGGCACGAGCGCCTTGCCGCGCCCGTTGTAGACATCCGCTCCGGGATACTGCTTGAGCACCAGGTCCGTTGGGCCGATCGCGACGATGCGATCGCCCTGCACGGCGAGGGCGGCGTCCTCCTGCACGGAATCGGGATTGATCACCATCGTGTTGGCGAACACGACGGCCCGGCCGGCCGGCTGCCGCCCGGCGGCGTCGCGCGGATCGATCATCATCGCGGCGGCGGTGGCGCCGGCGCCGGCGAGCAGTTCACGGCGGGTGAGGTCGACGGAGGCAGGCTTTCTCATGGGCGGGATTATGGACCCGAAACGTTCCGAGGACACCCTTCGACTCACAATGGTCCGCCACGCGCTGACCATTGTTCGCTCAGGGCGGGGCGGAGGAGTACGGAGGACACGGAGAAAAAACCCTCGTGGCATACTCGGGTGTCGTGTCGAATTCCAGACTGGTCTATTCCACCAGTGGTGGCCGCACCTGCGAGGGGTGCGGTTGGCCGTTGTCCAACTGTCAGTGCAGCAAGACGCTCTCGGCGGGCAGGGCCGCGGTCCCCGATCGCGTCGTCGCCAAGCTGCGCATGGAAAAGAAAGGGCGCGGCGGCAAGACGGTCACGGTGATCTTCGGCCTCCCTGCCAACGACGAGTTCCTGAAGTCTCTCTGCGCGGAGTTGAAGAAGGCGTGTGGCTGCGGCGGGTCCACGACGGAGGATGGCGTGGAGTTGCAAGGCGAGCTGCGGGATCGGGTCCGCACCCACCTCGAGAAGAAGGGGTTCGTCGTCAAGGGCTGACGGCGATCGCCATCAGGCCCTTGGCTATCTCATTCAGACGGGCCGTCGCGCCGAGACCAACCATCCGGCCACGTCCTTCCCGCCTTCGCGGCGCAGCACCACCGGCTCGATCGCGTTCAGCGCGAGCGCTGCCTCGGCCATGCAGGTACGCACGTAGTCGCCGGCATGACTGTACCGGCCGCTGGGGGTCAAGTTGAACGCGGCGACGTCGTCAGCCGCCTTCTCGACCGTGAACACGACGAGGCCGCCTGGCTTCAGCGCGCTCGCAGTGGCCGCCATCACCCCGTCGAGCGCTCCGAAATAGCAGAGCGTGTCGGCGGACACGATCACGTCGTAGGCAGGCCGCTGGCTCCGGAGCCACGACGACAGTTCGGCGTCGACGAGATCGTCGTAGCCGCCGCGAGCGCGCGCCCGCGCAAGCATGCCGCGAGACAGATCGACTCCGACCAAGCGCTTCGCACGGGGCCGCAGGAAGTCGGCGCAGAGGCCGGTGCCGCAGCCCGCATCGGCAATCGTCAAGGAGCCGTCGGCGGCCGGCAGAACTCGATCCAGCAGTTCACCAATCAAGCCCGGTGCGCGGTAGCCCAGTTGATCCAACACCTGGTCGAAGCTGCCGGCAAACGCGTCGAAGGTGTCGCGCACGTAGCTATCGGAAGCGCGAGGCGGCGCCGCTCGGCCCGTGCACGCTGCGAGCATATGTTGCGCAATGCTGTTGCCCGGATCGACCTGCAGCCACTCTTGGTACACCGCGACTGCTTGCCCGGCTTTGCCGGCGCGGTACAAGGCCTGACCGATGGCATCGTACGCGGTGGTATCCCCAGGCTTGAGTTCGAGCACGCGCTTGAACGCGGCGATGCCCTCTTCGAGCCGGTTCACGCGGACGAACAGGTGACCCCGATTCTGCCAGGCAGCAACGTGTGCGGGATTCGACTCGACGGCGCGGGCGTACGCGCTCTCCGCCTCGTCGTACCGGCCGCGGCCGCGCAGCATCACGCCAATGTTGTTCCAGGCATCGGCGTGTTGTGGCACGAGCTCGACCACGCGGCGATAGGCCGTGAAGGCGGCCTCGAGTTGATTCGATTCCTTCAGGACGTTGCCGAGATTGTTGTGGGCGTCGGCATAGTGCGGCGCCAAGGCCAGCGCGCGTTCGATGCTGGCGATGGCGCGATCGGTCTGCCCGGTCTGGTGATAGAGCACGCCGAGAAAGTGCAACGCATCGACGTGATCAGGATTCGCCGCGAGCAGGTCCTGGTAGATCCGCCTGGCTTTCACGAGATGGCCGGAGCGGTGCAGTGAGATCGCGGTGGCGAGACCGTCCTCGCCGCCGCGCCTTACGCCCGCCCCGGGCCATTTCGACTTCATGCGTCTGTTGCGGGCCGGCTTACCGGTTGCAGGCGGCGTTGCCTCCGGTGATGTCCCACTTGATCGTGTCGCCGGAGCTGCCATCGGGCTTCTGCTTGATGTACTCGCCCGTCATGCTTTCGAAATGCAGCGTGACCGCGTCCATGGGGATCTGCGATCCCTCGGATCCGCCGGTCTGGAACGACACCACCGACACGTTCCTCATCGTCAGTCTCAGAAACTCCTGCTGGTCGCCTCCAGACTTGCGAACGGTCAGGACGGCCGTTTGCGCAACGTCACCGCTCACACCGTTCATGATCAGTCCGGGCGTGCTCGCATCGGTGAACTTCGTCACGTGGAGATCCTGCACACACGCGGCGGGCTGCGCACCTTTCCTGACGCGCCCCGTGCCCGTGGATGTGCCCCACGACCACGACATCACGTCGATAGCGTCCTTGTGCTTGGAGTCTACGGATTCGCCCTTGATGCCGTCGATCTTCAGGAACATGTCGTTGGCGAACGCGGCACTGCTCGATGCGAGCAGGCTGGTGGCGAGGACGCCCGTGGTGAAGAGTTTGCTCAAACCTTGTCGCTTCATCGTGTGATTTTCCTTTTCAGGGGGCATGCCGCGGCTCTGCGGCAAATGGGGGGTAGCGCAAGCCGGCCGTAGTTTACACGACACGCACACAGACGCATCCCCCAAGCGGAGTAGGTCTCGTGGCCGGCCGGTTACCGACTGTGCGGCACCGGTAACTGGCAGTCCGGTCCTTTCGGGTTGTCCGGCACGTTGAGCGGACTCATCGGTGCCGGCGACGGGCCGGTCGGGTCGATCGTCCCGACGTTTTTGTTGACCCAGAGGACCTGGAAGGCAAATGCAGGCAGTGGTGCACTCGAAGGGTCGCAGGCATAGTTATTGAAGTGGAGGTTCACCAGGTAAAACTTCTGCTTCAGCCGGCGTACGACTTCGACGAACTTCGCGTCGTTTGTGCCATGCAGCTCCATCGGCATCTGAACGATCCGGTCCAACACCGCGTCAGGCGTCGCCATGAGCGAATCCCACTCCGCACCTTCGACGTCGATCTTCATCAGCAGCCGCTTCCCGGTGTCGCCGTTCCTGTCAACCTGCGACGCAATCGTGTCGAACGGTTGCCCATCCACTGTGTCCTGTTTCGGTCCGACACACTCGTCGTGAAAGATGAATTGCCCGCCCTCGCAGGTCGGGCGGTGGTCGGTGAAGCAATCGTACTGATGGATGGGCACCTCGAGTTCGCGAGAAATGTCGCAACCCCAGTTGTCGTCCTGGGCGATACCGTACGAATAGGCGGATTCGATGCCTTGCGACAGGTTCCCGCACATCAGGTACCCGCCATCGTCGTTACCGCCGTAACGGCGCAGCGTGCAGTTCTTCAGGGTGACCGTTCGCAGCTCGTTCAACAGCGCCGTCCGCACCACGGCGGGGTCGGCCGGCGGCCACGGAGTCGGCAAGGGGTCGAGCACTTCGGCGCCGACGGGCGCCGTCATCGTCGGCGCCGGTCCGGAGATGGGAGGCGGCAGCGCTGAGCATGATGGCCCGACACCCAGGACAACGCTGACCAGCGCCAGCCGCAGGAATTGGTTGCTGAGCATGAGCGCGAACGATGTCAGCGGCGCATCGGGAAGTCAAGACGCGAGGCCATGAGGTCGAGCCGTTGCTAGAATGTGATCACGCGTCCGTAGCTCAGTTGGATAGAGCACCGGCCTTCTAAGCCGGGGGTCGCAGGTTCGATCCCTGCCGGACGCGCCACTTCATCGCATCGATGCAAGTGACTGCCGGAGAGAACCTTACGCCTTCAGTCGGCGTTGGTGCCGACCCTTAGAATCTCGCGCTGTTGGTGCGCGTTTTCGAGCGTGACTGACAAATGACGGACAATCCGTCACGGCTCGCTACTGGCCGACTGCTTTCAACTGGCGTCGGCGCTCCCACACTCCCGTCATCGACTTTCTCAGTTCCTCGTCCGTGATGTTCAGGTATCGCTGCGTCTGCTTGATGTCGGCGTGTCCGAGCATCAATTGGATCGTTCGAATGTCGACGCCGTCTGCCAGCAGTCGGCACGCGCCTTCGTGGCGCAGGTCGTGCCAGTGCAGGTCGATTTGCCTGAGCTTCTCCCGGTCCACTCGACCTCCCTTCTTGGCGCGAGTAGCCTCGTGGCCGTTGGCACGTAACAGAAGCGACTCCCACGCTGTCTTGAACGACTCCTGGTAGCCCCCCTCTGCGCCGCCGAATACGAATGCGCTCGCCTTTAGTTTGGCGCGCCGCTGCAGGATTGGCGCAAGCCTGCCCTGTGGATCGAACGGCACGCGCCGGTTCTCCGAGTCCTTCGCGTGCGCGCCAGGAATGGCGATCTGATGCCGCTCCCAGTCCACGTGCCGATTCTGAATGCGGAGCATCTCGCCTTGCCGGCAGCAGGTTTCAATCGCGCCAATGATGCGATCGTGCATCGCCCCGCCGACCCACTTGTGCTCCTCGGAGTTCATCGCCAGCGCCGCGTCGAGCAACGCTTTTTCTTCCGCAGATGCGATGCGGCGATCACGCTTCGTTTCATCCTTCGTTCTGATCGTGATGCCGAAGCGATGGAACGGCGAGTTCATCAGGAGCGGTGGATCCTGGAACCGCCCCCAGTTGATTGCGCCTCGAAGCGCACCAAGCGCGCGGTTCACTGTCGCGATCGCACGCCCTTGGCGATACGACGCCTTGAAGCGCTGGATCGGCTCCACCTTCTCGAGCACGGTGACAGGTTCGGTCCCGAGGACCGCCTTTACCGCTTTGAGTCGCCCCTTGATCGTGACCGGATCGCGTAAGCCTTCCGCCTCAACGTAGTTGGTGCAGTAGCGATCGAGAAAGTCCGCAACGCTCAAGCCCTCTTTGGCCTTCGGCGGCTCGACGGGGTTCACGCGCGGATCGCGCCCAGCCACGATCTCAGCCAGGAACTTCGGCTCCCATACGCGTTCCGCGGTCTGCTTGGACGTGACCGGTTCGGTGGCGCCGCGAACGAGCGCGAACTCGTCCACACGCATCCGCCACCGCTTTCCGGCATACATCAGGTCGAACCACCACGGATGTTCGCACCGCGGACTGCCGCGGCAACCCTTAGGCCTACAGATCTTTCGTACAGCCATGCGCCCCTCCTTCTCCCGAGCCAAGGTGGCGGCCCATCCGCCGCGTTGGCCGGTGTCGCTCTCTCGAGATTCTCGTCTGAGCGCCACGTGCGATCCAGTCCCGAACGTCAATTGGATCGAAGCGGCAACTCCTTACGCCGAAACGGTGGCGTTTGAGCTGCCCGCAGAGATACGCGCGACGCACGCTCTCTTCGTGGCAGCCCACAAACGCTGCCACTTCGGATGCGGTTAGCAGCCGGCTCGCAAGCGGCGCTCGATCAAAGGCCGTGTCGCTGCTGGCCGGTTGCGGGTCACTTGTCGCTGGCATTTCTGGCGGAAGCGAATTTTTCATCGCAACTCCGAGATCCGACTCTGCATTACGCACGCAACGACGCGTGTTTATGCGAGCCGTCAATGGCCAACCGAGGTTGGCGGACATGTTGCGTGTGGCGTCACGCGATCGGCTCGCGCGCTGTCACGAATTGTTGTGACAGGTGCCCAGACGGATGGCTTCAATTGCAGCGTTCGCCATCGTGCCAGGGCGCCGATGGCAACAGGCTCTCCGTGTCCTGGGACATCGGACAGGAGGATCCTAAATTGCGGGCCGTGTGATGCCGCCAGAGCAACGCCGTGCGAAGCCGGGTGGCAATCCGTAGGCACCGGAAAAGATTCGAAACTGTCGAACCTTAGAACGCTCGTCAATGGCGACGACGTCCCCCCGGAATTGAGTAGCGTTTTCGTTTAGAGTCCGGCCTAGC
>JALDXK010000052.1:0-16812 GCA_032155105.1 Acidobacteriota bacterium | reverse complement strand
GTACTCGACGGCATTCGCGAAGTGGAGCGCTTCTTCGAGATTCGATGCGGTGGCCACCGACAGCACGGGCCCGAAGATTTCTTCCTTGAAAATGCGCATCGCCGGCGACACGCCGTCGAAGATCGTCGGCTCGACGAAGAAGCCGTGGGCCAGCGCATCGGGGCGAGTGCCGCCGGTCAACAACCGCGCGCCCTCATCCTTGCCGACGCTGATGTAGTCCATCACCGTCTTCCACTGTTTGTCGTCGACCGACGGTCCCATGTCTGACGAGTCCTCGAGGCCGGGACCCAGGCGGATCGTCTTCGCACCGGCGACCAGCCGATCGACCAGCGCGTTCTTGATGTCGGGGTGGGCGATGACGCGCGAGGTCGCGGTGCAGCGCTGTCCCGAGGATCCAAACGCGCCGCCGTGAATCGCGGTGGCAGCCTTGTCGAGATCCGCGTCCGGCATCACGATCACGGCATTCTTGCCGCCCATTTCACAGGTGACCTTGGCGCCGCGCCTGGCGGCCTTCACGTACAGCTCGCCGCCGATCTTGTTCGATCCGGTGAAGGAGATCGCGCGCAGCTCCGGCGCATGCACCATGGCTTCGCCCACGTCCGAGCCGGAGCCGACCAGCATGTTGAACACGCCCGCAGGCAGCCCGGCCTCTTCGTAAATCTCGGCGAGAAGAATCGACGTGGCCGGGGTAAGTTCGGCCGGCTTGAAGACGACGCAGTTGCCCGACACGATCGCCGGCGCGCTCTTCCAGACCGGAATCGCCCACGGAAAATTCCACGGCGCAATCAGGCCGACGCAGCCGAGCGGCTGGCGGATTGTGTAGGTAAAGGTGTCGCGCGATTCGGACGGCAGCGTCTTGCCGTGCATGCGGAACCCTTCGCCGGCGTAGTACTCGAGCAGCGAAATGCCCTTCATCACCTCGCCGCGCGCTTCCTTCAGGATCTTGCCTTCCTCGCGGGTCAGCGTGCGCGCGATCTCGTCGACGCGGCGACGCGCAATGTCGGCGGCGCGCCACAGCACGCGCCCGCGCTCGGGACCAGGCGTCTTCTTCCACTGTGGAAAGGCGGCCATCGCCGAGTCGATCGCCAGCCGCACGTCGGCCGCGGTCGCGAGCGGATACTCGGCGATCACGTCGCTGGTGTCGGCGGGATTGATGTTCCTAGAGATCTTGCTCGAGGCCGGACGATGCCACTTTCCGTTGATGTACGAACCAGTATTCATGACTCTCAAAGGTTACACGGTTACACGGTTACAGGGTTACAGGGTTACAGAGGTTCTCCGCCAACTCCCTGCGGCGACGAACCCTGCGGCGACGAACCTTCAGGTTCGTCGTTTCATGAGCAACAGGTAGATGACGGCACTGAGCGCGAACGTCACAAACCACGCGTAGGTATAGAGGTGATCGAAGAACGTCGGGTTCGGGACCACGCCACCGGGGGTGATCGACGCGCGCAGGAATCCGGGGATCACCGGCAGGATCGAGAGCACGAGCGCAATCATCGCCTTGCTGTTGATACCGCCGCCGTACGAGTAGCGGCCGTCGAGCTTGAACAGGTCGGGCAGCGATAACTCACGGTCGCGTAACACCCAGTAGTCGGCGATGAGAATGCCGCCGATGGCGCCCATCAGGCTCGAATACCCGATCAGCCACGTGAAGATGTACGCCGAGGCATCCGCGTACAGCTTCCACGGCATCATCGCGATACCCACAGCCGCTGTAATCAGCCCGCCCATCACGTAGTTGATCTTCCTCGGCGCCAGGCTCGAGAAGTCGTTGGCCGGCGACACGACGTTTGCCGCCATGTTGGTCGTGATTTGCGCAGCCAGGATCACCAGCGCACCGAAGATCACCACCGCGGGGCTGCCGATGCGGGCAATCAGGACGACCGGGTCCCAGATCGCCTCGCCGAAGATCACGATCGTCGCGCTCGTCACCGCCACGCCGAGAAACGCAAACGCCGTCATCGTCGCCGGCAGTCCGAGCGCCTGGCCGAGCGCCTGCGATCGCTGCGACTGCGCGTAGCGCGTGAAGTCTGGAATGTTGAGGCTGAGCGTGGCCCAGTAGCCGACGTTCGCGGTGAGCGCGGCCGGAAACAGCGTCCAGAAAGGCGTGGTTACCTGCTGCAGCTTCGGTGCTTCCGAGAGGATGTGGCCGAGGCCGCCGCCGTTGCGAATCGCCCAGATCAGCAGCAGCAGGCCGCCGCCGAGCAGCAGCGGCGCCGACCAGCTCTCGAGCATCTTGATGCCTTCGAGGCCGCGGATGATGATCGCCACCTGCACGAGCCAGAAGATCGCGAACGAGATCCAGATGCCGGCAGGCACGTTCACCCAACCCGGCCACGCCGCCACGAGCAGCGCCTGCAACGCCAGCGCGCCGATCCAGGTCTGGATGCCGAACCAGCCGCACGCGACGATCGCGCGCAGGATCGCCGGCACGTTGGCGCCCTTCACCCCAAACGCCGCACGACACAGCACCGGGAACGAGACGCCGTACTTCGTGCCGGCGTGCGCGTTGAGAATCATCGGGATGAGCACGATCGCGTTGCCGAGGAGGATGGTGACCAGCGCCTGCCACCACGTCATGCCCTGCTGCATCAGTCCGGAAGCGAGCGTGTAGGTGGTAATCACCACGCTCATGCCGATCCACAGCGCGGCGATGTGATACGTGGACCACGTGCGGCTCGCCAGCGACGTGGGCGCGAGGTCAGGATTCCAGAGCGGGCTCGATGAAACGTCTTCGGTCAGCTCGATAAATTCGCGTGGGCGCGACGCGTCAGCTCGCATAGCCCTCGGCGTCGTGGCCGCCGTGATACTCCTTCCCGTCGGGCCTCCGAATCTTGGAGTGCACCACGACATTGCCGCGACGCGCGCCGCGGAAATCCTCGAGCGAGTGGTAGCCGCGCTTCTCCATGAACTGCTGCATGCCCTCGCTGAGGGCCTTGATCACGTTCGGGCCAATCGCGCGATCGAGCATCGCCGCGGTGCAGACCTGCACCGTGCCACAGCCGAGCAGCATGTAGTTGAGCGCATGCGCGAAGGTGCTGATGCCACCGATGCCCGAGAACGCCTTGTCGGGAAACCCATTCGTCAACTGCGACATCTTCGCGAGCGACTGCGGCAGGATCGCCGGCCCACCAAGGCCGCCGCTCGAGACGAGGCCGTCAACGTTCATCTCGAAGTCGAGCGTGTCCGGATCGATCAGCGGCAGCGACGGGAACGTGTTCGACGACACGATCGCGTCCGCGCCGCCACGGAACGCGGCGTTCGCCTCTTCGACGATGTCGGTCGTCGACGGCGTGAGCTTCGCCCACACCGGCACCTTCGCCACTTCCTTCACCACCTGGGTGACGATGGACACCTGCTGCTGGTCCTTGCCGATGTTGGATCCCATGTCCTTGCGATCCATGTGGGGGCAGGACAGGTTCAACTCGAAGGCGTCGGCGCCTTCGTCCTGACAGGCCTTGGCGAGCGTCTGCCAGTGCGCCAGCTCCTTGTCGCTGCCGGAGCCCGCCATGATCGAGGCAATCAGCATCCGATCCGGATAGGCCTTCTTGATGCCGGCGATCTTCGGGATCCACCAGTCGAGCGGCTTGTCCGAGATCAGCTCCCAGTTCCACGACGAGTGCAGCGCGGTGTCGGCGCGCTTCTGCATCGATAGCTGGCCGTCGAGCGTCGAGCGCAGGAACTTGGTCTTCGGTCCGGCGACGTTGGTCACCGGATGAAGGCCGATGGTCTTGGTGACCACCCCGCCCCACCCGGCCTCGAACGCCCGCATGATGTTGCTGTCGGATTCGGTGGGCGGCGCCGACGACAGCAGGAAGGGGTTCGTGAACGTCAGCCCCGTGAACGTGACCGAGATGTCCGGTTTCATGAGCACTCCAGTAACAGGCGAAATCCCCGAAGCGCATCGCGCGAGGGGGATGCGGCGGATTATAGGCAAAACAGAACGGCCGGAACGGTATGATTTGCCGGTCATGAGCATCCTCATCAAGAACGGCCGGATCGTGACAGCCACCGACGATTACGTGGGCGACGTCTTCATCGACGGTGAACGGATCACGACGATCGGGACGAGTCTAGAGATGAGTGCCGATCGCGTGATCGACGCCAGCGGGAAGTACGTGTTGCCCGGCGGCATCGACGTCCACACCCACATGGACATGCCGTTCGGCGGCACGACATCGGCCGACGACTTCGAGTCCGGCACCATCGCCGCCGCCATAGGCGGCACGACCACCATCGTCGACTTCGCGATTCAGTACAAGGGAGAGACGCTGCACCACGCGTGGGACTCGTGGATGAAGAAAGCCGAAGGCAAGGCGGCCATCGACTACGGCTTCCACATGATCATCACCGACCTCTCGGACCAGGTGGAAACCGAGATGGACGCCATGGTGAAGCAGGGCGTGACGTCGTTCAAGCTGTTCATGGCCTATCCCGGCGTGTTCATGCTCGACGATGCGAGCATCTTCCGCGCGATGCGGCGCACCGGGAAGAACGGCGGCACCATCTGCATGCACGCGGAGAACGGCGGTGTGATCGACGTGCTGGTGAAGGAGGCGCTCGCCCAGGGCAAGACGGCGCCGAAGCATCACGCGCTCACCCGTCCGGCGCGGGCGGAAGGGGAAGCCACGCATCGCGCCATCGCACTCGCCGAGATCGCCGACGTGCCCGTCTACATCGTGCACCTCTCCGCGGCCGAGGCCCTCGAGATGGTCACCGAAGCGCGGGATCGCGGGTTGCCGGCGTTCGCGGAAACGTGCCCGCAGTACTTGTTCCTGTCGTACGACAACTACGAAGAACCTGGATTCGAGGGCTCGAAGTACGTGATGAGCCCGCCGCTGCGGCAGAAGTCCACGCAGGATCGCCTCTGGCGCGGCCTGGCGTTCAACGATCTGCAGGCCATCGCCACAGACCACTGCCCGTTCTGCATGAAGGAAAAGCACCTCGGCGACGGTGATTTCTCGAAGATCCCCAACGGCGCGCCCGGCGTCGAGACGCGCATGAGCCTCGTCTACGACGGCGGCGTGCGGGCCGGGCGCATCTCGATGAATCGATTCGTCGAGCTCACCTCCACGTCGCCGGCAAAAATTTTTGGAATGTTCCCGAAGAAAGGCACGATCGCTCCCGGCTCCGACGCCGACATCGTCATCTTCGATCCGAACACGACCACAACCTTGTCGGCGAAGACGCATCACATGAAGGTGGACTACAACCCATACGAAGGACGGTCTGTCACGGGGGTGACCGAGACCGTCTTGTCGCGCGGGAAGGTCGTGATCGATGGCGGGACGTTCACTGGCAGGGCCGGAGCGGGCGTATTCTTGAAGCGAAGTCCCCGCTCCTGATTTTCAACTTTCCATTTTCAACTTTTCATTTACTGCAAGACCACCGCGGTACCGCTGACGGTGACCATCAGCATGCTGCCCTGGCCGCCGACGGTCTCGTAGTCGAGGTCTACCGACACCACCGCGTTGGCACCGAGCTCGGCGGCAGACATCTTCAGTTCCTCCATCGCGATGTCGCGCGCACGCTTGAGCTCCCGCTCGTAGGTCGCCGAGCGGCCGCCGACGATGTCGCGGATGCCGGCGAACAGATCCTTGAAGATATTGGCGCCCATAATGGCCTCGCCGGTCACCACGCCGCGATAGCTGGTGATTTTCTTGCCCTCGATGTTTGGGGTGGTGGTGACGATCACAGCAGCAGACATTGTTTCCTCTCGCCTCCTCGGATATAGGAGACGGGAGAGGTCCGCTGGGCGTTCCATCGATAAATACGACGTGATCGTTCAGATAATTCGATTATTCACTGCGGAGCGCGGTGACGGGTTCCACCCTCGACGCCCGCGCGGCCGGAATGAGGTAACCAGCCAGGGCAATCGTCGCGAGTCCCATCGCGGAGCCGGCGAACACGATCGGATCGGTCGCGCTGACGTCGTACAACAGGCTGCGCAGCACGCTGGACGAGGCGACGGCGATGAGCGTGCCGGCGGCGATGCCGGCGGCGCTGAGTATGAGACCTTCACGCAGCACCATCGACAGCAGCGACGAGCGGCTCGCGCCCACGGCGGCGCGGATCGCCAGTTCACGTTCGCGCTGCGCCACGGTATAGGACATCACGCTGTAGATGCCGAGGATCGCGAGCGCCGCGGCCAGCACGCCGAACAACACGCTCAGCCACGACAGCAGCCCCGACGTGCGGTTGGCGGTGGCAATCACATCGTCGAACGTGCGCACCGCTGCGAGCGCGACGTGCGGTGTCATCTGGCTGAGCGTGGCCCGGACCTGCCCCGTCAGCGCCGAGGGATCGCCCTGCGCCCGCACCACGTAGCTCATGCTCGGCGCGGGCCATTGCGCGAAGGGCACGTACAGCTCGGGGTCCGGCGCCATCTCGGGCCGACGTGACCTGACGCTGGCGGAGATGCCGACGATCTCTGCCGCGCTGCCGTAGGCGCGGAGCTGCTGGCCGACGACCTGTGGCGGATCCATCTTCGGAAACAGGCGTCGGGCGAGCGTTTCATTGATCACGGTCACGATCGGCGTACCCGGGCGATCGCGTTCATCGAGCGCGCGTCCGGCGAGGATCGGCACGCCCATGGTCTCGAAGTAGCGATCCATCACCACCCGGTGTTCGGTCACCGGCACGCCCTCGTTCTCGCCGGTCTGATCCAACCGGCGCACCGGTCCGTTGAATCCGGTCGCCGCAACGGGCAGCATGTTGATCGCGCTCACCTGCGTGACGCCTGGCAAGGCCCGGAGCCGTGCAAGGAAGTCCAACTGGAACTGTCTGACCGCCTCGTTGCCGTTGGCCACGAATGTCGGCAGGCCAACCGCGAACGTCAAGACCGGGGCTCGCGTCACCCCGAGATCCTGTGCCTGCAAGCGCAACAGGCTCTTGACCATCAGGCTCGCGGTGGTCACGAGCGCCAGGGCCAGTGCAACCTCGGCGATCACCAGCACCCGGCTCGCGGCGCGGGCCTGACCGGCGGTCGCGCCGCGGCTGCCGCCCGCACGCATGACGCTGTTGAGATCGGAGCGCAGCAGATGAACCGCCGGCGCCACACCGGCGACGAGGCCGGCGACCACCGCGATGATCAACGCGAAGCCGAGCACGTTCGCATCGAGATGGATCGCCGCAAGCCGTGGAAAGTTCGCCGGCGCCAGCGACACGAAGATCCGCAACAGGCCCCACGCCAAGCCGATGCCGACGATACTCCCGAGGATGCCGAGCGCGATGGTCTCGCCCATCACCTGACCGAACAGCCGCCGCCGTCCGGCGCCGAGCGACGCGCGGATCGCGAGATCACGCTCGCGCACCACCGCGCGCGCGAGCAGCAGGTTCGCGACGTTGGTGCAGGCGATCAGCAACAACAGGCTGGTCGCCGCCAGCAGCATCCACAACCCGCGCGTGGCGTTCTCAGTGATCACCTCGTGCAGCGGCCGCGCGGTAAAGGTGTACTTGTCGACGGCGTGCTCGCGCGACATCTGCGCGGCAAGGTCCGCGAGACCGCGCCGCGCCGCGTCGAGCGTCATGCCGTTGCGCAGGCGTCCGAACGACAGCAGGTAGTTGCTATCGCGATTCGCAGGATTGGCGTACTGCCCGAGCGGCAGCCACACGTCGAGCCGCCACACTTCCGAGAAGCCGGACGGCGCCACGCCGATCACGGTGTAAACCTCGCCGTCGATCTGCACGCTCTGCCCCAGCACCGAACTCGACTGCTGGTACCGGCGGCGCCACAGGCCTTCGCTGATCACCGTGACGCGATCGCCGCCCTTGCGGTCCTCTTGATCCGAGAAATAGCGGCCGATGACTGGCGGCGCGCCGATGACGCCGAAGAACGATGCCGTGGCCATCGCGCCGGGCGCGCGTTCGGGGCCCGCGGGACCGGCGATTGTGACGCCGCGCGGCGACCAGGCACCGAGGTCCGTGAACACGCGCTGGTGCTGCCGCCAGTCGAGATATCGCGCGTCGGAGGCCGATCCGTACGTCAGTGCCGGCAGCTCGCTGCGCCACAGCTGAATCAGCTTGTTCGAATCCGGGAACGGCAGCGGGTCGAGCAGCACCGCATTCACCACCGTGAACAACGCCGTCGTCGCGCCGATGCCCAGCGCGAGCGTGAGCATCGCCGTAACGGCGAACCCAGGGGCGCGCCATAACAGCCGGAAACCCTGTTGGAGATCGCGCAGCAGATCCGTCATGGCCCGTTGGACGAGAACCCGTGCGCAACCGTTGGCAGCGGATCCCTGATCCCGACTCCCGGCTGCCATCGTGGTTTTGCTAGCATTCCGATGTGCAACCGCTGACCAACCCAAGGGGCCTCGGCCTCGTCTTGAGTGGTGGCGGCGCGCGTGGCGCGTATCAAGTTGGCGTGCTGCAGTACCTCGCGCGCCAGTTTCCATCCGCTATCCCGGAAATTCTCACCGGCGTCTCGGCGGGCGCCATCAATGCCGCGTTCATCGCCGCGCGACAGGAGCCGTTCGTCCAGAAGCTCGACGAGCTGGCTGAAATGTGGAGCAACCTCCGCATCGACCAGGTGTTCCGCGTCGACGGGCAGGACCTGATGTGGCGCGCGGTGCGGTGGGGCGGCCGGCTGGTGTCGGGCGGCAAGTCGCCGCTCAAGCCGGCCAAGAGCATGGTGGACACGCGGCCGCTGCACGAAGTGCTCGCCCGCGAACTGCATGCCACCGACACCGGCATCGAGGGGATCAACACCAGCCTGAAGAACGGCTGGCTGCGCGCCTTCGCGCTCACCGCGTCGAACTACACTACCGGCCAGTCGATCACCTGGGTGCAGACGCGCGAGGACCGCGCCATGCCGACGTGGGAACGGCCGCAACGCAAGAGCGAGCTGTGTTCGCTGCGCGTTGACCACGTGATGGCGTCGGCGGCGCTGCCGTTCTTCTTTCCCGCGATCGAGGTCGACGGTGCCTGGTACGGCGACGGCGGTATTCGCCTCACGGCGCCGCTCTCACCCGCGATTCACCTGGGCGCAACGCGCATTCTCGCGGTGACGACGCGCTACGCGCGCACGCGTGAAGAAGCGGATCGGCCGCAGATTACCGCCTACCCGCCGCCAGCACAGGTGGCCGGCGCGTTGTTCAACGCAATCTTCCTCGACCAGCTCGAAGACGATGCCATGCAGCTGCGCATGATCAACAAGCTGATCGCAGCGCAGCCCGACAACGAACGTATGGGCCTGCGGCCGATCGACTTGCTGGTGCTGCGGCCATCGCAGGATCTCGGCAAGCTTGCCAACGCCTATGAAGCCGATCTGCCGAAGACGTTCCGTTTTTTGACGCGAGGCCTGGGCACGAAGGAAACGCGGTCGAACGACATGCTGAGCCTGGTGATGTTCCAGACGGACTACGTCCGGCACCTGATCGAGCTCGGACAGAGCGACGCCGCCGCCAGACGCGAGCAAATTGCCGAGTTCCTCGGCCTTAAGTGAAAAGGGAACCTGATTCACTCGAAGCAGGTTCCCTTTTACTCGCCGCGTAAGGCGGAAATCGGGTCGACGCGGAGCGCGCGGAACGCCGGCAGCAGGCTGGCGATGAACGCGGTGCCAATCATCACGCCCCCGGTGACCGCATACGACACGACGTCGAGCGGTCGGACGGCATAGAGCTGCGTCTCCACGAACCTGCCGAGGCCCGCGGCCGCGAGGCCGCCGGCCACCACGCCGATCGCCGCAAGCGTCACGCCTTGCCCGACGACCAGGCCGATCAGCTGGCCGCGGCCGGCGCCCAGGGCGGCGCGCACGCCAATCTCGCGCGTTCGCTGACCGACCCAATACGCCAGCAGGCCGTAGATGCCGATGATCGCCAGCGTCAGCGCGGTCAGCGCGAACACGCTGGTGAGCCAGGTGAGGAACCGGCTCGCCGCCAGCTGCTGCGAGACGAGGTCGTTCAACTCCTGCACCGCGAACACGGCGAGGCCGGGCTCGCGCCGACTCATCACGTCCTGGGCCGGCCTGGCCAGCGCCGACGGATCGCCGTCGGTGCGTAGCAGCACCGCAAAGGCACGGGCGCGGCCGTTGAACGGCACGAAGATGTCGGGGTCGCGCGTCGGATTCTGCGGAATGCCGCGCAGGTTCGCGTCCTTGACCACGCCGACGATCGTCAGCCACGGGTTCTCGTTCTCGCTGGTGAGATCGCCGACCTTGATGCGGCGGCCCACCGCACTCTCGCCCGGCCAGAAGCGCTCGGCCATCGCCATCGTAACGATGATGTTGTTGTTGCGGACGCCGAGATCGGTCGGGCCGAAGCTGCGGCCGTCGACGAGCCGCAGGCCGATGGTCTCGATGTATCCGGGCGACACGCGCTGGACGTACGCGCGCGGGCGGTTGGTGGCGTCGACGCTGCCCATGCCTTCAGCGGAGTAGAAGATGGCGCCGCTGCCGGTCAGCGGCACCGTCGACGCGAGCGCCGCCTGCCTGACACCCGGAAGTCCGCGCAGATCTTCCAGCAGCGCCATGGCGGGAGCGCCCGCGTCGTTGCTTTGCCCGGCCCCGCCCTGGGCGAGCGGCGTCGCGCGTCGATGGGCAGTTGCACGCGCATGGTGAGCACGCCGTCGGATTCGAATCCGGGATCGAACTTCGCCAGCGCCGCAAAACTGCGTCCGAACAGCACCGCGCCAACCAGCAGCATCACGGTAACGGCGACCTGCCCGGCGACGATCACCTGCAGCGTTCGCGCGCTGCTGCCGCCGCGGCCCTCGATCGCGCCCTCGCGCAGGTCCTGCGCCAGCGAGTGCGTGCGCATCGACCGCAACGGCGACAACCCGACCACGATCGTGATCGACACGCCGAGCAACAGCACGAACGCGAGCGTGCGCCCGTCGATACCCGGCGCGGCAAAGCTTGGCAGCTGTACCGGGCTCAACGCCAGCAGCGCGTCACCGGCCCACAGCGACAGCAGGCACCCGGCGGTGCCGCCCAGCAGCACGACCCACGCGCTTTCCGACAGCATCAACCGCAGCAGGCGTATCTCATCGGCGCCAATGGCGCGCCGCAACGAGAACTCGCGGCGCCTCGATTCGGTGCGCGCCAGCAGCAGGCTGGCGACGCTCGCGCACGCGATCACCAGCACGAATGCCATTGCGCCAAAGAGCAGCGAGATCGCGGGACGAATCTGGCCGAACACCTCGTTCACGAGCGCCGATACTTCGACACCGCGTTTTTCGTTCGTGTCGGGATACGCCTGCTCCAACTGCTTCGCGACGGTCGTGACGTCGGCCTGCGCGGCCGCCAGCGTCACGCCCGGCGCGAGCCGCGCCAGCGCAGGGAATCCCCGGTTGCCGCGGGCCTCGCGGACCTGGGGCGTGGACGAGGCCACCATCGAGACCCACACCTCACTCGCGTCCGATCGCCCGGTGAATCGCGCCGGCGCCACACCGACGATCGTGAACACCTGCGTATTGAGCTGGATCGAGCGGCCGATCACATCGGGGTTGCGCCCATAGCCGCGTTCCCACAACCGTTCGCCGATCACGGCCACGAGCGGCGCATTCCCTTCGTCGTCTGCGGCCGTGAGCGTGCGGCCGAGGATGGGCTCGACGCCGAGCACCCGGAAGTAATCACCCGCGACGACTTCGCCGGAGACGCGCTCCGGCGCGCCGCTACCGTATCGAATCATGCCGGCTTGTTCCCACGCCGACATCAGATCGAACGAGCGGCTCTTCGCACGCCAATCCAGGTAATCCGGAATCGACGTGCCGCGGCGTTCGACGGCCTGGCGCTCGACGTTGCCCCATAGCTCGACGAGACGATGCTGCTCCGGATATGGCAATGGGCGTAACGCCACCGCGTTGAGCAACCCGAACATGGTGGTGGTGGCACCAATGCCCAACGCCAGGGCCAGCATCGCCCCGAGCGTGGTCGTCGGGCTCTTCCATAACGCCCGCCACGCGAATCGAAGGTCGCTCATCATGACGCGGCATCAGAGCAAGTGGCGTACCGGCAATTTCAGGCCTGATTCTCGCGCGTTGATTTCAAACACGTCCCTGCCCGGAACCGTAGTGTTCACAGACGAACATCCCCCTTCGCGCTTCTCGCTTCGGGGGACAGGTCAGGGTCCCAACCTTTTGAGCGGCCGGTCCGTCGAACGTGATATTCAGCTTGGCTATATATGACGAAACTGCTGCCTGACGTGTCGCGCCGCAACCGACTGCCGGAGGCGGACCGCTCCGCCATTGACGCCGCGAAGAAAGGCAGCGCCGATCTTTTCATCCTGGCGTTGATCGACGAAGCCGACCATCACGGCTACGAGATTGGCCGGCAGATCGAAGCACGGTCCGGTGGCGCGGTTCGCTTCACGATGGCCTCGCTCTACGCCACGCTCTATCGGCTCGAGGAGCGCTCGCTGATCAAGGGCCGATGGGTCGAGAAGGCCGGCCAGCGCCGGCGGCGCTATTACCGGATCACCGAGGGCGGCCGCGCGATGCTCGCGTCGCAGCGCGAGGACTGGGCCCGTTTCATCGCCGCATTGACGCAGGTGGCCGGCGTCACGCCCGCGTGAGCCATGGGTGACGCGTTGAATTTCCGGGCGGAGATCGAGCGCAGGGTGGCGAGGTCGGGCGTGGTGCTGCCCGATGCCACCCTCGACGAGCTCGTGGCCCATCTCGAAGATCTCCACGCCGCGGCCATCGACAACGGCGCGTCGCCGTCCAATGCGCGCCACCAGGCAATGGCCGCGCTCGAAGAATCCGCATTCTCGCTGCTGCAGCGCCATGCCGCGGCACATCCCGATCGTGCACAGGCGGCGCGCGCCGATCTCGTGGCCCGTTCGACGTCTGGAAGGAGCCTCAACGTGGTGAGTGCCATCAAGCTGGCCTTGCGCCAGTTCCGTCAACATCCCACCTTCGCCCTGGTCACCGTGCTGGTGCTCGGCCTCGGCACCGGCGCGGCGACCACGGTGTTCACGATCGTCGATTCGGTGGTCCTGCGGCCGTTGCCGTACGCGAACCCCGACGAGCTCGTGACGTTGTGGGACACGAACAACGAGAAGGGCCTTCAGCACGATCCGATCTCGCCGGTGAACTTCATGGACGATCGCGCGCTGCCGGTATTCACGGATGCGGCCGCGTGGTGGCGGCCGAGCGTCAACCTCGTCGATCCGGGCCAGGACCCGGTGCGCGTGAACACCATTGAAGTCTCTGGCAACCTCTTCGAGGTCCTCGGCGTTGGTCCGCAACTCGGCACGGGCTTTCCTGCCGGCGGCCCGTTATATGTGGCCAACGAGTTGATTTGTGTGATCAGCGATCGCCTGTGGCGCACGCGGTATTCCGCTGATCCCTCGATCATCGGCCGACCCATCGTGCTCAACGGCACGCCGTACCTCGTCCGCGGCGTGATGCCGCCGCGGTTTCACTTTCCTGATGACGTCGACGTGTGGCAGCGATTGCAGTGGCCAATGGAGCGGCACAGCCGCGAGGCGCATTTCATGGAGGCGGTCGCGCGCCTCGCGCCAGGGACCGCCATCACCGAGGCGCAGGCGGCCCTTGATTCGCTGACGGCGCGGCTCGCAGCGGAATTTCCGGTGACCAACAAGGGCTGGGGCCGCCGCGTCATTCCGCTGCTCGACGAACAACTCGGCTACTACCGCCCGGCGCTGATGGTGCTGTTCGGTGCCGTGGGGCTGCTGCTGGTGATTGGCTGCCTGAACGTCGCGTCGCTGCTCCTGACGCGCGCGTTGTCGCGCGAGAAGGAGATCGCCGTGCGCGTGGCGATGGGCGCATCGCCGCGGCAACTGATCATGCAATTGCTCGCCGAGAGCGCAGTGCTGTCGGTAGCGGGCGCCGCGGTAGGCACGCTGGCCGCGGTGCTGACGCTGCCGATGCTGGTGAGCCTGATGCCGGGCAGCATTCCACGCCTCGACGATGCCGCCGTCGACAGCCGCGCGCTGGCACTTGGTCTCGCGGTGATCGTGGGCACGACGATCTTCTTCGGTCTCGTGCCGGCGCTGGTGTTGCTCCGCAACCAGATCGTCAACGACCTGCGCAGCGGCGAGCGCGGCAGTTCGCGCGGCGCGCGCACAATCTATTCGGTGCTGGTGGTCGGCGAGGTGGCGCTGGCGTGCGCGTTGCTCGTCTCGTCGGGTTTGCTGGTGCGCACCGTCGGTCGCATGATGGACACGCCGACGGGCATCAGCGCAGACGACGTGGTGGTGACGAGCGTGCAGTTGTCCGGCCGCGACTACACGGACTGGCGGAAGACCGGACGTGTGCACGGCGCGATCCTCGACCACATTCGTCGGCAGCCCGGCATCATCGCCGCGGGCGGCAGCAACTTTCTGCCCTTCGAAGTCGGGTGGCGCGGTCCCTTCGGTATCGAGGGCGAGCCGGCACCGGCGCGTCCGGAGGATGCACCGCAAGTGCAATACCTCAGCATCAGCGACGGTTACTTCGAATCGATGGGCGCCGCGATGGCGCAGGGTCGCGCATTCGCCGCCACCGACGACATGGATACCGCGGGCGTGGTCCTCGTCAACGAGACCTTCGCGCAGCGGTTTTTTCCTGATGGCCGCGTCGTCGGGCGGATCATCACCACCTCGAGTGGCGCGATCGGCCCGCTCGGGGTCAACCTCGTCCGCATCCGGCCTCGTCCGCCCGGCACGCCGCCGCCGACGCCGGGCGCGCGCCCGGTTCACCTCCCGCCAACACCGTTCGAAGTGATCGGCGTCGTGAAGGATGTCCGCAACGCGCCGTTCGGCCAACCGGTGGAACCGGCGTTGTATTTCTCAACGCGCCAGTACACGTTCCGGGAGCAGTTCCTCACGGTGAAGGCGTCCGATCGTGCGATCGCCGTGGCGGCGATTCGCACGGCGCTGCAACAGGAAGCCCCGAACGTACCGATGGGCATCGCGCGCACGTGGGGTGATCGTTTCGCGGCGAGGACCGCGGAGCCACGACTGCTGATGACGCTGCTGCTGTTCTTCGGCGGTCTGGCGGCCTTGCTCGCGGCCCTGGGCGTGTACGGGTTGTTCTCGTGGTCGGTGGCGCTGCGCACGCGTGAGCTCGCGATTCGACTCACGCTGGGCGCGAAGCCGGTCGCGGTCGGCGCATTGGTGATGAGGCAGAGCGCGGTGCTGGTAGTGGCCGGCCTCGCAACAGGACTGCTGATCATCCGGCTGGCGGAAAACGCGCTGGCTCGTGTAGTGTTCGGCGTCACCACGAGTGACGCGACGGCGCTTGCGACCGCGAGCGCGGTGCTGCTCGTGGCGGCACTGGTGGCATGCGTGCCACCGGCGTTGCGGGCGATGCGGGTGGATCCGGTGGAGGGGTTGCGGGCCGAATGAGACGGGAGCCGGCAAAGGGGGAACCGAACAGGAGTTGTTCCGGATCCCGGATTCCGGATCCCGACGTTGCCCCGTCTTTCTCCATCATAACAGGCCGCAAACGCCAGTCTGTTTCTCGATCGCCGGTGTCGCGATAATCACGGCATGACCGAGACCTCGACCGTGAACGGACTGGACCTGTTTTATCGCGATAGCGGCACTGGGGAGCCGCTCCTGCTGCTCCACGGCTTCACCGGCTGCGGCGACGACTGGCAGCACGTCTTCGCCCAGCCGCTCGAGGGATTCCGCATTCTTGCGCCGGACCTGCGCGGGCATGGCCGCTCCACCAATCCGTCGCGCACGTTTACCTTCGCCAACGTCGCGCTCGACATCTTCTCGTTGCTGGATCGACTTGGCATCGAGCGCGTCAAGGCGATCGGCATGAGCGCCGGCGCCAACACGCTGCTGCACATGGCCACGCAGCAGACATCACGCCTCGCCGCGATGATTCACGTCAGCGGCACGCCCCGCTTTCCCGACCAGGCACGGGCGATCATGCGCACCATGACCGCCGAGTCACGTACGGCGGCCGAGTGGGCCGACATGCGAAGCCGTCATCACCTCGGCGACGATCAGATTCGTGCGCTCTGGCAACACGCGCGCGGCTTCGCCGACGATCGCGAGGACATGCACTTCACCACCGCAACGCTGTCGCAGATCACCGCGCGCACGCTGATCGTGCACGGCGATCGCGATCCGCTCTACCCGGTCGAGCTTGCCGTCGAGTTGCTGCGGGGAATTCCCAACTCCGCGCTGTGGGTGGTGCCCAACGGCGGACACGGGCCGATCTTCGGAGATCAGGCCGCGCCGTTCGCACGAACGGCCGCGGCCTTCCTCAACTCTTAACTGTCGACTGTTGACTGCCGACTGCTCTACGTTCCAATCGCCTGCATCCTCTTCTCCATCTCGTCCGGCGAGACGTCTTCCTTGTGGGTCGCAATCGCCCACTGGTGACCGAAGGGATCCTCGAGGTTGCCCATGCGATCGCCCCAGAACTGGTCCACCGGTTCCATGATGCTCTTCGCGCCGAGATCGAGTGCCCGCTTGAACACCGCATCGACGTTTTCCGTGTAGAGCATCAGCGACTGCGATCGGCCTTTGCCGCTTGGCGCCACGGCGCCGCGGTCGGGGTTCTCGTCCGACAGCATCACCATGGCATCGCCGATCTTGACCTCGGCGTGCATGATCCTGCCTTCAGGGCCCGGCATGCGCACGGTCTCCTGCGCGCCGAATGCCTTCGTGTAGTACTCGATCGCCTTTGCGGCGTTCTTGCAGACCAGGTAAGGCGTGACCGAGTGGTATCCGTCCGGAATCGCTTTCACCGCCATTTACAGCCTCCTCTTCATTGGAGATTCAACACGGGCGAACACACTCTGTACCACGACTCCAATGACGCCGGCTTGCAGAAATGCGATTACCTGGTGACGAGTGGATCGATCACGAACTCCATCGGCACCACATCAGTAGCGGGCACGACACG
>JALDXK010000051.1:0-16911 GCA_032155105.1 Acidobacteriota bacterium | reverse complement strand
CGCCCACCCTGCCGTCGCTCGCTTCAGCCAAGGGCATCGTGTTCGATATGCGCGGCTACCCGACCGATGCAGGCAGCGTTATCCTGCGGCATCTGATCGACACACCAGAGAGCGACCGATGGATGCACGTCGCCCAGATCGCCGGTCCATTTGGTCAGGTCGGGAGCTGGCAGTCATTTGGGTGGAATCTGCAGCCAGCCACGCCGCAGCTGCCCACGCGCCGCGTCTTTCTCACGGACGGCCGCGCCATCAGCTACGCGGAATCGGTCATGGGGTACGTGAAGGACCGGAAGCTGGCTACGATCATCGGAGGCCCCACGGCCGGCGCCAACGGTAACATCGTCACCTTCACCACGCCCGGCGGGTTCGCTCTCACGTTCACGGGTATGCGCGTCACCGGCCACGATGGGCGCGCGCAGCACCACATGATCGGCATCGCACCCGACATCAGGCTCGATCCGACCCTGGCTGGCGTACGCGCCGGACGTGATGAGCTTCTCGAGCGGGCACTGGCGCAACTTCAAGAGCCTTAGCCGTCTCTCTGTCACCGCGTGCAGACTTGTTTCGCCTGACGCTCAAAATAATTCCCCGTGTAAGCGCCCGTGCCAGTCATCAGACCCCACAGGCCGGCAATCAAGTAGGCTGGGATGAAAGCCGGTCCCCAGATCTCGCACTGGCGGACATGCACTCTCTCGTGAGCCCGCGTGACATCCAGCGAGCAGCTGTCGCGTGCCAGGACAACGTGACCGAATGTGATGGCGGAAGCACCGCCCGGGATCGGCACGCAGTGCCGCAGCATGGCGCAGATGACAGGTCCGTGTGCTTCCAGCACTCCATCAACAACCTGCATTCGGCTGCGCGGTAGCATCGCAGTCGAGACGAACAGCAGGCCGATTAGTGTGTTCGGCAACGCCCACACGTAGCGCATGATCAGCGACAGCACGCGGCCCTTCGATTCAACGATCCCTATCTAAAGAAATCGTTGAACGAGTCGTGATCGAATAATTCTTCCGGCGTGACGACTTTCGTCTGCCGGAAAGGCGAATCGGGTGCAACATCCTGGGCATCAGGATTCGCGTTGGCTCGCCTCTCGTGGGGTGGTGCCGATTCATAGCGCTGCCAGCCCGAATGGCCAACGCGCTCAACCTGCCGGTTGACCCACAACTCGTGCATCACTTCCCGAAGTTTTTCGGCGCTGACGTCGGGCACAAATGCCCGCAGATCCAACGCCTCATAGTGGCGATCCGGTTCCATGCGATCGAGGATGAACCGGGCGTCTTTGCTCAACGCGTACATGGCGATTCTCGAATACGAAACGGTTGTCGGACGCCGGCATCCAGAGCACAACGGATGCCAACCCGGCCGGAACCGGGTCGGCTCCCTGCTGCTTTATGACGGTCGCGACAGGGATTCGGCCGGAGAACCCGGCTGGTTTGCGGCGCAGTCCGGCAGGATTGACTGCCGCCATACGTGCTGCAGGCACGAAGCAGCCCACGACGCCCAATATCACCGTCACCGTTACGGCGCGGGCTATCGCGATCCGGCGAGAGGCGTACGAAACAAGGGCCACCAACCTTCGCTCGCTCACGCTTGCCGACAGTTGGCAAGCCAAGCGAACCGGTCAGTGGCCCCTGCTTACGCGCGTCCGCCTAGTTCCACCGTCGCAGCGAGCTCCGCGCGATTGTGCCGCCGGAAGCTCGAAGAGCGAGGCAGATTAGCGAAGCGTTCGTCCCTGCACACCCACGGTGACCGTGAACTCGCCACGGTTGTCTGGCAGGTGGTCGTCGTTGACGCCGAGATACAGGCGCCCGCTTACCGGCGCCGTCCACGTGTTGCGGCCGCCGACGAACGCCGGCGAGTACTCGCCGATCTTCGCGAGCAGGCCGCCCGCCTTCTGACCGAGCACCGGCGCGTCAGGCGCCGTGCGGCCGCGGACCGAGCCGGCCGGGTTGGCGAGGTCGCCGGTATCGTCGCTCATCTGGATCTGGCCGCTGGCGTTGAACGTGATCACGTCGCCGGCGCGGACGATCATGCCGGTGTCGGTCCAGCGGTGCTGCGAGTTGACGCGCACGGCCTTCACGCCGGCCGCCGAGCCGGTGTTCGCCGGCGCGCCGCCCGAGTTATCGAATTCGGCCTTCGAGATGATGCCGTCGCGATTGCGATCACGCGCGGTGAAGCTGGCATTCGACCAGTGCCACTCGGCCCGCGACAAGTTGCCGTTGCGATCGTAGTCGAGGTTGTTGAACTCGTCCCAGGTGTCGAAGCTGGCCTGGTTGCCGACCACTTCAAAGCGGCTCAGCACGCCATCGCGGTTGCGGTCCAGGGCGTTGAACTCATTCGCACCGCCAAACCACTCGGTCCGCTCGACGCGGCCGTTGTTGTTCCAGTCCATGTTGTCGAAGCTGTCGTCGCGCATGTCGTCGACACCTTCGCCGAGAAACTCCTGGAGACTGAGCGAGTCGTTCCGGTTGGCATCGACGCGCCGGAATGTCTCGAGATCGAAGTGCCACTCGTTGGCCGAGAGGCGATTGTCGCGATTATGGTCGAGACTGGTGAAGTTGGCGCGAGTCCAGTTCAGATTGCGCTCGAACCGGTTCGGCGCGTGATCAGCCAACTCGGTATCGCGCTGCGCGCCGCTGCGGACTTCGTTGCCCGACAGCTCACCGTCGCCGTTCCAGTCGTGGTTGCGGAACGAATTTTCGTTACCGTTCCACTCGTCGCGAGTGATGCGGCCGTCGTTGTTGCGGTCCAGCGTCTGGAACCGCATCCGATTCACAGGCTTGGACTGGGCCTCAGCCGACGTGACTGCCGCCGGCGCCGCCAGGCTCATCCACTGAAGAGCCAGGAACGAGAACGTCAGCACCAATGGACGCGAAGACATATACAAAATCCTCCGCATCCATGGAGTGCATAAGGTGTACCGCTAACGAGGCTACGCCCTGGATTCTGAGGCTTCGCATCGTTAGCACGCAGTGTTTCTTGGCCCCGCCTCCGGCGGGGCATCTTAGTGTTTCTTCTTCGATCCAATCCGCTGCGCAATGTCGCGCACGACGCGCTCCCACACCGCGAGCGCTTTCTCGTATCGCGCCGCGGCGGGTGAATCGTCCGCAACCTTCGCGTCCAGACCGAAGTCCTTCGGCTGCGGCATGGGTGGCAGATGAACGACGACGCGCTCGCCCATTACCAGTCCGAAATGCGGCCGGTGCGCGGGTTGTCGTGACGGCCGGCGCTGGTGTCGCTGTCGGGCGATTGCCGCTCGCGATCCTCGTCGTTCACGCGCGTGCTGCGCGCATCGCGTTCAGGTGAATCTTCGAGGCCATCGTGGCTCTGTCGCGGCATCTGCTCGCCGGTACGATCGACGATGTCGGCCGAGTCGGTGTCTCCCGGTTCTTCCATATTGCGGTCTTGACGGTCCTGATTTGGGTCCTGATCTGCCATAGCTCATCCTCTCTGTCGAGTGGAGTGACTGCGGTCTACGTGCTCTTGGTCGGGCTTGCGCCGTCGCTCTTGGGTAATCCCAGCGAGCTATGGCGGACCGACAACTCGTCGGCTTCGGTGCCAGCGGTGTCGATGTCCTGATCGCCGGCCGTGACATCGTCCGCGTTAGTGTCCTGAGGTAGGCTGCTTGCGCCTTTCATCTCTTCCGCGCTTGGGCTCTCGACGCCGGGGGCCTTCGGATCGGGAACAGGGTGGTTTGGTTCTGCTTCGTGAATCGATTCGGCTTGGCGAGTAGGCATGCCATCCTCCACGCGCTTATCAGCAAGCAACGTGCCCAATCTCTACTTTGGCAGCGGCAGCCTCACGGGGAACCCGCCTGGCTGCTGAGGGTCATAGCCAGTGTCGTTGAGCTGCTGGATTGCGCCAATCCTATCGCGACCCGCATTCTCCTCCCAGCCGACGAGGACCACCCGATCGGCACGGTCCAGGCTTCGCTCGGTCGTGACCTGGCCGGTGACGCGCAGCGGCCCCGACTGTTGGATGGACACCGGAATTGGCTCGCGCCGGCCGGGTAGCCACCCAACGATCACCACTTCCGTGGGCCCGCTCGGCTCGCCCGGACGCAGGCTTGGCGTTTGCGCGCCGAGTCCAGGCAGCGGCGTGAAGATCGCGGCGAGGTAGAGCAGTGCGCCGGCGATCACGGTGAGGATGAACTTCGTGTAGCGATCGATCATCGGGCGGCTCCTGGATCCTAGACGGGCGGGACTTCCGCCTTCGCTAAAGCTATGGCGGACTTCGACAATCCCGCCCCTACGAAAAGCGAGTCAGCGCGGCAACGCAAATGCGACGAGCGCGGTGTCCTCGCCGCGGCCGGTCGCGATGACGATCATCTGGCGGCCGTCTGCCGCTTGATACGTCATCGGCGTCGCCGTTGCCTGCCTCGGTAAGACGTAACGCCAGATTTCGCGGCCGTCCTTCGCATCGAAGGCGTTGAGCGCCATGTCGTTGCCGCCGCCGAAGACCACTCCGCTCTTCGTGACGATCACGCCCGGCGGGCCGACGCTACCGAGCCGATCCGGCAGCGGCACGCCCTTCAGCGCGGCGACGTTGCGCAACTCCGGCGCGTCGCCGAACGGCACCTTCCACGCGAGGTCGCCGCGATTGAGGTCGAGCGCCACGAGGTGCGCGTAGGGCGGCTTCAGGATCGGCACGCCGTCAATGAACGACGCCGGGCTGCGGTTGATGTACTCGGCATCGACTTCGTCGAGACGATCCTCCGGCTGCGTGGCGCTGTTGTAGGCCTCCAGCCTGAAGATCGCCGGGCTTCTCGTCGTCTTCACGAACAATCGCCCGGTGGCTGGATCGAACGCGCCGCCGCCCCAGTTCGCGCCGCCCCACACACCGGGGAGCGCGACGGTGCCTTGCAGCGATGGCGGTGTGTAGATCGGACCTAGCCGATACTTCCTCAGCTCCGCGACCGCCTTTTCCTTCAATTCGGGCGTCGCGTCGAACGCATCGTCCACAGTCACGCCTTGCGATTCGAACGCGGGCGGCTTCGAGGGCACCGGTTGCGTGGGCCACGATGCTTCGCCTGGCACATCGCTGCGCGCCACCGGCTTCTCCTCGATCGGCCACACCGGCCTGCCGGTCACGCGATCGAACACGAACGCCCATCCCTGCTTGGTGAGTTGCACGACGGCGTCGATGCGCTTGCCGTCGACGGTGATGGTGACCAGGTTCGGCGCCGAGGCCGGGTCGTAGTCCCACAGGCCGTGATGGACGATCTGGAAATGCCACTTGCGCCGGCCGTTACTGGCGTCGAGACAGACGATCGACTCAGCGAACAGGTTCTGTCCCGGACGCCGACCACCGTAGTAGTCGTTGCTCGGCGTGCTCACGGGCATGTAGAGCAGCCCGCGCTGCTCGTCGACGCTCATCGGGGCCCACACGTTGGTATGGCCGGTGAACTGCCACGACTGGCCGTCCCACGTGTTGTTGCCAAATTCACCGCGCTGCGGGATGGTGTTGAACTTCCAGGCCAGCTTGCCGGTTCGCGCATGGAAGGCGCGCACATCTCCGGGCGGATCGTTCTTGTACATCAGCCGATCGCCCACCCCGTTGCCGACGATGATCAGGTCCTTGTAGACGATCGGCGGTGAGGTGTTGGTGTAGTGCTTCCTGTTGATCTTCCAGATCAGGCCTTCGCTGAGATCGACGATGCCGTTGGTGCCGAAGCTACGGACCGGCGCACCGGTTTTCGCATCGAGCTGGATCAGCCGGTAGCGTGAGTTGAGGATGATGCGCAGATCCTCGCCGTCCCGCCACGCCGCCACGCCGCGATGCGCGAAACCCTGTCCGTTGGCCGGCTGCCCGTCTTCGTAGGCTTTCGGATCGTACCGCCACAGTTCCTTGCCGCTGGTCGCATCGAGTGCGGCGACCTGGTTATACGGCGTACTCAGGTAGAGGACGTTGTCGATGACGAGCGGCGTATTCTGAAACGCGCCGGGCCGCGTGCCGAATTGCGGCAGGACTTTCTCGTTCGGTTTCCACTCCCACGCGATGACGAGCGCGCCGACGTTGGCGGGCGTGATCTGATCGAGTGGCGAGTAGTGCGACGCCGCCTGATCGCCCGCGTAGTGCGGCCACTGCTGGGCGGCCGGGGCGGCGGTGAGGAAGGCGGCCAGGACCAACGATGCTGAAACAAACCGTTGATGCATGGCCGCCATTCTACCGGCGGTGGGGCCCTAGAAACGAGACCAGCGGAGCCAGGTATCCGAGCGTGACCAGCTCTTGGCGAGGTCGGCGTCCACCTCGGGATCGGTCTTGCCCTGGCCCTTGAGCGCCTGCTGCAGGCCGATCAGCGACCAGCCGTTGTGCGGATGGTCCTTGAGGTCGTCGCGGTAGACCTGCTCCGCCTCCGCGAACTTCTTCGCATCGATCAACGCTGCGCCAAGCCAATGACGCGCCGGGAAGGGCAGCGGCTCGGGCTCGTCGTACTCCATCTCGTCGTCCAGCTTCACGGCAAGCTCGAACTTCGCCATCGCGGCCGGTGCGTCGCCGCCCATCGTGAGGATCTCGCCTTCCAAGATGTTGGCGAGCACGCCGACGAGTTTGTCGGCGGGGTGCGTGCGGAATTGCTGCTTCGATGTCTCTGCGACCTTCTTCACCTTCGCCAGGTACGCCTTCGCAAACTCGGGTTCGCCCAACTTGAGCTTCGCATAACCCATCGCGAAATCGAACGCCGCCGCCGGGATCTCGCGCTCCGGTCGCTTGGTCAGCTCGACCACTTCGTCGAAGCGCCCGAACCGCACGAGCGTCAGCGCGTGGTACATCGAATCGCTGGTCCGCTTGGCATAATCCTTCCCGGCCTGGATCGCCCGCGCACCCTGGCCGTCCATCGACGCGGCGTAAAGCAGCATGTGCAGGTTGTGATCGGGATAGATGGCGAAGCCTTCGCCGGCATCGGCTTTCAGGTCCGAATGCCACGCGTCGGTGTTGGCCTGGACCGAGTCGCCCCAGCGTCCGACTTCGTTCCAGGTGTGCGAGGGCATGTGGTTGATGTGGCTGGCGCCGGGAATCGTCTTGCCGAGATATTGCGCGCAGTTCTCCGCCAGGTCGGGGCGCACGGTGGATTCGGTGGCGTGCACGTAGAGATGGCATGCGCCGGGATGCTTCGGGTCGATCTTCAGCGCCGATTCGAGCACGCTATGCAGCTTCTTGATGTTCGGCGCGTTCACGTCGCGCGTGCCGCGGCGCGGCTCGAGCAGGAACAGCGCATCGGCGTAGAGCGTGATCGCATCGAGGTCGGTGGGATACTTCGCGGCGACCTTGGCCATCGCATCGGCGTAGGCCTGGTCCTGCTCGCGGCGGGTCTTGACGTCGAAATCCTTGACGTAGCGCACACTCAACGCGTCGATGAAGTCGCGCTCCTTGGGCGTGGCCTTGTCCTTCAGGCTGATGGCCTTCTGCGTGGCCGCGTACGCAAACGGCGACTGGTCGGCCGACATTGGGCCGTTCAGGTACGACCCCCACGCCCAGCCTTCACCCCAGTAACAGATCGCGCACTCGGGATCGCGCTTCCACGCTTCGCGGAACGACCGCACCGCGTCGAGGCGCGCAAACGCGTACATCATCTGGAAGCCCTGGTCGAAGAACGCCTGCGCGTCCTTGTTGGTGGTGTTGATGGGGCGGTGGAACGGGCCGAGGCCGGTGGTGTAGAGCGAAATCGGGTCCTTGACGTACTTGGGAATCTCTCCCGGAGCATCGAGGTGACTCTCTTGAGCCCAGCCCGTGAGCGAGCCGGCTATGAGACAACACAGACACAGGATGGCGATGCGGCAGCGACGAGCGATCATGCAAATCCTCCGACAGATGAGTGCGAGAGATCCATCATATCAAGAGGGAAAGGTAGAATCGCGAGGTGCTGCACGACGCGTTCATGCACCAGGCGCTGGCCGAAGCGCGCAAGGCGATTGCCGCAGGTGAAGTGCCGGTGGGCGCCGTCGTGGTGATCGACGGTGGCGTGGCCGGTGCGGGCTTCAACCAGCCGATCTCAGCACATGATCCGACCGCGCACGCGGAGATCGTCGCGATGCGTGCCGCGGCAGCGCAGGCCGGCAACTACCGCCTGACCGGCGCAACGCTGTACGTGACGGTGGAGCCGTGCTTGATGTGCGTGGGCGCGATGGTGCACGCGCGGATCGGCACCGTGGTCTACGGCGCCGCCGAACCGAAGGCCGGCGCGCTCGTGTCGATGACCAGGGCCCACGAGCTGCCGGGCCTCAATCATCGACTCGACGTGATCGGGGGCGTCCTCGACGAGGAGTGCCGCGACATCATGCAGGCGTTTTTCCGATCGCGAAGAACCTGATCGCTATTCGTACGTGAACGTGACGTACATCAGCTTTCCTTCGCGCTGAATTTGCAGCGTGACCGGCATGCCGGGCTTCAGCGCCCGCACGCTCTCGCGGAGCGACTGCAGCGTGGCCACGCGCCGGTTGTTGATGCTGCGAATCACGTCGCGCGGCTGTATCGGGAAGGCGCCACTGCCCGTCGCCGCGCGCGCAATGACGATGATCCCATAGGGATCGCGGAGGCCGGTGGCAGCAGCCGCGACCGTGGCGTCGATCTCGATGCCGATGATGCCGAGTTCCGCCACCAGGTGCTTCGTCGGATCGGCCATCGACGACACCGATTCGAAGTCGGCCCGTTCTTCCTGTGGCGCCACGCTGATGCTCACCTGCGCATCGCCGCGCAGCACTACCAACTGCACGTTGCTCGGGGTGTCTCGCAGCCGGAAGTTGTAGGTCACGGTCGGCAGGTTCTCGGCCGGTTGTCCATCGACCGAGACCAGGATGTCGCCCACCGCGACGCCGGCCTTGGCGGCGGGGCCGTCGGGGCGGACGTCCGACACGATCACGCCGTAGTCCTTGGCGAGCCCAAGCGCCGCGGCCATGCCCTGCGTGATCGTCTGCATGCTGACGCCGATCTCCTGGCGGCGCAGGTGCCCGTACTGCCGCAGCTGGCGGAACACGGTGCGCGTCGTGGCGCTCGGTACCGCGAAGCCGAGCCCTTCGTTGCCGCCCGATTGCGACAGGATGAACGTGTTCACGCCGACCACTTCGCCACGAATGTTGACGAGCGGTCCGCCGGAGTTGCCGGGGTTCACCGGCGCGTCCGTTTGCACGTAGATCAACGGCGAGTCCGGCGACAACTGGCGCGCGACCGCCGACACCAGTCCGTGCGAAAGGCTGTTGCGCAGTCCCATCGGACTGCCGAACGCGAACACCGTCTCGCCCTGCCGCAAGTCCGAATACGTGGCCAGCGCCAGCGGCGGCAGTTTCATGCCGTCGATCTTCAGCAGCGCCAGGTCGAACTCAGTGGTGATGCCGACAATGCGCGCCTCGAGGATCTTGGCGCGCGGTGTCAACGCCGTGGCCAGCGAACCGTCGGCGTTCGCGGGCCGCAACACGACCTGCACGCGGCGCGCGCCGTTCACGACATGCGCGTTGGTGATGATGTAGCCGTCGGCATCGATGACGAAGCCCGAGCCGGTGGACTGCTGCGGGCCGAGGACCACGGCGGTGTCGCCCGGCGTGCCCTCGTCGCGCGCGGCGTAGCCACTGACGAGAATCTGCACCACGCTCGGCCAGACCTTCTTCATCAACGCATCGACCGACTCGTTCATGCGGACCAGGGGATCCTGGGTCGCGGGAATCGCGCGGGGCACCGGCTGAGCCTCCGCGGCGGCGGCGGGGAGTAAGAGGTAGAGGGGAAAAAGGGCACACGCAAGCTGGAGCCGGAGTCGAACCATCCGACGACACAGAATCAGCATTACTGTCCTCCAAGCGCAGGTCCGCCCAGCATACTGCAACGGCTCGACCCGGCATCCTGCCCTTTAGGTCAGTGGTCGCGGTGCGTCAGGTTCACTTGTTGAGGAGGGCGAAGACTTTCGGATCGATGCTGCGGGTGTCGGCCTTGGTCGCCTTCTCGGAGTAGATGTCCATGCGCACCGCGCCGCAACTGCTGAAATCCGTGACCTCGAACACGTAGAGCCCTTCGCGAATGGTGGCGCGCTCGGAGACGCGGCGCTCGATGATGAACGGGTGAATCGGTGCGACCTCCGTACTGTCGCAGAAGGCGCGCAGGCGCAGGAAGTTGGCGCCGAAGCTCTTGAGCGGCGGCAGCGCCACCCCCTGGGTTTGCGCGGCGCCCCGCGCGATGGTCTTCCACAGGCTCTCCTCGAACTGCGGCGTCACCCGCACGAGCAGCACCGGCGGCGCCATGGCGACATACTCCGTCCAGTAGCCGAAGTCCGTGCGCGGGCTGGTGATCGTCGGCTCGGCGCGCACCAGCGTCGGCGTCATCAGTGCGATGTCGAAGCTGGAGGCGGAGATCGTCGGCGCCTGGAGCCGCGGCGCCTTCGGATCGGGCGCCCGGAGGGTTTCGACACTCGCCGTCGCGCTCTCGACGCGTAGCGGCGTGGCAGCCGGCGGCGTCGCGCCGGCAATGGTTTTCTGTGCCGCGGCTAACGCGCCACAGACGTTGCTCACGGGAACCACGCGCGACGCCTCACGACGGTCGGGGCGCGCACTCGTCTCCGGCTCGTCGTTCGCGATCGCAAGGCCAATCGCCGTTCCGTCGTCCGCAAAGACGGGCGCACCGGCGCTGTCGGGCGCGAGGCGCCAGTCGACCTCGAACGAGCGCGACTCGACGCGGCCCACCGTGCCCTGGATCACGTCCCTCGGCGCGAGCATCGGTGCGGCAATGGTGACGATCCGCTGTTCGTATTCGACCGGCGCGGCCGTGGCGCCATCGCATGCGGCCGGCACCGGGCGCAGCGACGCCACCGCGGCGGGATCGACCCACACGATGGCCACGCCATTGGGGCGATCGGTAGCGACCACGCGGCCGCTGATCTTCATGCGGCCCTGGACCGGCTTGCCCTGCGGAGCGAACTCCACGTCCACCGACGTCGCCTCGCCGATCGCGTTCAGGTTCGTGGCGATCAGTCCCTTCTCGTGGACCACGAATCCGGTGGCATGCGTGGTTGGGGTCCAGAGTTCAACGACGCTGCTGCCCCATTTCGAGAAGATGACGGCGGCATCGGCGTGCGTCGGCGATGTGGCGGTGCCCGCCAAGGCGCTCCCGGTTTCGATCTCGGCATTCTGCGCCGTCAGGACGAGCGGGTTGTCGCGACCGGCGCTGACCTCGATCATTTGGGTCCAGGTGTAGGCCATCCCGCCGAGCATGACAGGGCGATCGGATTCCACCGTGTACGATCCGGGCGCCAACTTGAGCTCGGCCGCGCCCTCGGCACCAGTACGGATGCGCCATGGTTCGCGAGTGGCCGGATTGTCGCTGACCAGCAGGACCACTCGGGGGATCGGCGTGGTGGTGCCGTCCCCGGCCGTCAGTACGACCGTGACGCGCAGCACACCTGTTTCCTGCGCGGACGCAGTACTGAAGAGAAAGAACGCGACCACCGCCGGCGCGAGCGCGTTTCTCAACCACCTGGTCGAGCCAGCCATGCAGACATCATAGCCTCCAAGCCGGTACGGTGAGGGCTGAGGGTTTCCGTGATACTGATCACTCGCGCTATGCTCGCTGACCCACCGGGAACTCGATTCGGGCGAGACGAAGCCGCCCCTGCCGGGCTCCTGGTCTTCCGAGGACTCTAGTCATGGACAACGTCTCGGCGCTGGCGCTACGCGAGTCCGAGGAGCTGCATCGCATCACGCTGCTCAGCATGTCGGACGCGGTGTTCATCACCGACGATCACGGCGCCTTCACGTTCGTGTGTCCGAATGCCGACGTGATTTTTGGCTACAACCACGACGAGGTCGAGGCGATGGGGTGCATCGCGCGGCTGCTCGGCCGTGAGCTGATCCATCCGCCCGACCTGGCCGCGCGCGGCGAGGTGCGCAACCTCGAGCATCCGATCGCAACCAAGCGCGGCGAGCGTCGCGACTTGCTGATTCACGTCAAGCAGGTGTCGATCGGGCGCGGCACCATCCTCTACGTGTGCCGCGACGTCACCGAACGTAAGCAGGCGGAGCAGGCGCTGCGCCGCAACGAGGAGCGCTTGAACCTCGCCCTCGAAGCGGCGAGCATGGGCACGTGGGACTGGGACCTGCCGACCGGCGAGATGACCTGGTCGCCCGAAACCCACCTGATGCTCGGCGACACCGCCCGATTCCGGCAGCCCTCGTTCGACGCGTTCCTCGATCGGGTGCACGCCGCCGATCGCGATCGCGTCGCGCGCAACATGGCGCTCGCGATGGAGCGCGGCACGTCGTACGAAACCGACTTCCGTGCGGTCGGCTACGACGGCGTCGAGCGCTGGATCCTCAGCAAGGGCAGGGTGCTGCGCAATGGCAAGCCGCTGCGCATGCTCGGAGTGTTCGTGGATGTGACCGATCGAGTGCACGCCGACCAGGATCTGCGTGAGCTCGGCGGGCAGTTGATCAACGCGCACGAGCAGGAGCGGATCCGCCTGGCGCGCGAGCTGCACGACGAGTTCGGGCAGCGCATTGCGCTGCTCGCCACCGAACTGGCGCTGCTGCGGCAGGACCTGCCGGGCGGGGCGAAGGACTTGCACGATCAAGTGACGAAGATCGCGATGGACGCCGCGGACATTGGCGGCGCCGTGCATCGTCTCTCGCACAACCTGCATCCCTCGCGCCTCGAACACCTCGGCCTGCAGACGTCGATTCGCACGCTGTGCCACGAAGTCGAGGACGCCCGCCACCTGCACATCGACCTGGAGATCGACGACGTGCCTGAGTCGATCAGGGAGGATACGGCGCTCTGCCTGTACCGCATCGCGCAGGAAGCGCTGCACAATGTCGTCAAGCACAGCGGCGCGTCGCACGCGGTGCTCGGCCTCGGCCGCCATGCGCGCGACATCGTGATGAGCGTGACGGACGATGGCGCGGGATTCGATCCGGCGGCGGTGCGCCGCAAGGGGACGCTGGGTCTGATCAGCATGCGCGAGCGGGCGCGGTTGGTGCAGGCCACGCTGGCCGTGACCTCGCAGCCCGGCCACGGCACGCGTCTCGAGGTGCGCGCGCCGCTGGCGCGCGGCTAGGCCCCGATTGACGTCGCGTTGGGCACCGCAGGTTTCAGCAGCCTGCTCGCGCACGCTCGAACGGTGGTCGGGCCTTCGCGGCGATCGACATAACCACTACGACGCAGCTCAAGCCAGTGCGCCGCATCCGAATCACGGCTCGCGGGGCGCGATGGGGGCGGCGTCGATCTGGGCCACGGCCGCGCAGGCCGCGGCCGCATAGGTGCTCTTCCCGTCACACAGTGCCGCGAACCTGTTGCGGACGTCCGGCCGGCCCGAGCGCTGCTGCGCAACCGCCAGGAACCACGCCACATCGTCCGCGAACGTGTCGTTGCGCAGGCGGGCCGCGGCTTCGAGTGGCGCGACGGCGCCCGCGTCGTCGCCCGCCAGCATCCGGCTCACACCCAAGTAGAAGAGTACTTCGATCGCGTCCGCATAGGCCGGCGACACCTTCCCGAACGCCGCGACAGCTCGCGGATACTCGCCGGCACGATACGCCTCGAACGCCGGCGCGAGGTCGCGAAGAAACGGGTTGTTCGACCCGTCGCGCCACGTCAATGCCGCCGGACTGAGTTTGATGTCCGGCTTGGTGAAGCTGATCGGCGCCGCACGCCGTTGCTCGGTGATCGGCCCTGTCGCCGCCGACGACGGCGCGGGAGCCGGCTCGATCGCCGGCGCGATGGCCGTGTCTGGGCCGGACCGCGAAACCATCACGGCGACCGTCACGGTGGCCGCGAGCGCGAGACCACCGGTGATCATCCCGGCGATGCCACGGCGTTTCGACATTGCCGGTGCGGAGGTGCCGACCTCGCGCGAAGGTGGGGTGAACAGGCGGTCGACCGACGCGTCATCGAGCCGATTGTCCGCCCCGGCGTCGCGTTCGTCGGCGTCCGAATCGTAGCGCGGCTTGCTCATACTTCGCGCACTCCAGGCGCCTTCCGAAGCAGTGACAACGCGTACAGCAGATGACCCTTCACCTGCGTCTCGCTCGAGCCTCTCTCGAAGGCGATCTCTACCCGCGTCATGCCGTAGCGTAGCATCACGAACAACCGCTGCACCGGCTTCAGCCCGGCAAAGGCGAGGATCCACCCCTCGGCTCGTTCTGGTCGGCAACCACGCCGGCAACCCGGTCACGCGGTATTGGCGGGAGCACCTTGAGCTATAGTCCGCGGCATGCGGAACGAATGTCGGTCGGCGCCAGAGACTGTTACGGGTTGGGCGTTCGTCGTGCTCCTGGCTCTTCTTGCCATGACGGGCCCCACGGTTTCAACGCAGGCCCCGGCCACGCCGCTGGTGGTGGACGATGCCGCGCTCGCGAATGAATCGAGTGGCAACAACTGGTTGGCGTTCGGCCGGACGTACAGCGAGCAACGCTTCAGCCCGCTGACCCAGATCAACGAGACGACGGTGAGCCGGCTGGCGCCCGATTGGGTCGTCGAGCTGCCGACGGATCGCGGCCTGGTGTCGACGCCGCTCGTGGTCGACGGCATCATGTATTTCACCGGCGGCATGAACGTGGTCCGCGCGGTCAACGCCACCACCGGGACGTTGCTGTGGGAATTCGATCCCGAAGTGCGCGCCGTGGCCGGCCAAATGCGCGCCGGGTGGGATCACAATCGCGGCATCGGGTTCTGGAAGGGCAAAGTCTACGCGGCCACGTGGGATGGCCGGCTGATCGCGATCGACGCGCGCACTGGTAAGGAAGTGTGGCGCGCGAGCACCATCGAACCAGGCAAGCCGCTCTACGTCACCGGTGCGCCGAAAATCTTCAAGGGCAAGGTGTTGATCGGCAACGGCGGCACCGAGCACGGGCCTTCGCGCGGCTACGTGACCGCGTACGACGCCGAAACCGGCAAGCAGGCGTGGCGCTTCTACATCGTGCCCGGCAACCCGGCCGACGGCTTCGAGAACGACGCGATGCGAATGGCCGCCAAGACGTGGACCGGACAGTGGTGGCTACATGGCGGTGGCGGCAACGCGTGGCACGGTTTCACCTACGACGCCGAACTCGATCAGCTCTATATCGGCACCGGCAACGGCTCGCCGTGGAACCGGAAGATCCGCAGCCCCGAAGGCGGCGACAACCTGTTCCTCTGCTCGATCGTCGCGCTCAACCCCGACACGGGCGAGTACAAGTGGCACTACCAGACAACGCCCGGTGAGACGTGGGACTTCAATTCGAACATGGACATCGTGCTGGCGGACCTGCCGATCGAAGGCAAGCCGCGCAAGGTAATCCTGCATGCGCCGAAGAACGGCTTCTTCTACGTGCTCGATCGCACCAACGGCAAGCTGATCTCCGCCGAGCCGTTCACGAAGACGACGTGGGCGACACGGATCGACCCGGAGACGGGGCGGCCGGTGGAGGTCGAGGGCGCGCGCTACGAGCGCGGCGTGGCGACGGTGGCGCCGACGCCGATCGGCGCACACAACTGGCACGCCATGTCGTTCAACCCCAAGACAGGGCTGGCGTACTACCCGGCCATGCATCTGACCGCCACGTTCAACGACAAGGCCTTCGATCCAAAGACATGGAAGGCCACGCCGTGGGCGATCAGTTACGGCGTGGGCGGACAGTTCATCAGCGGTGGCTCGCGGCCGGGCACGCCACTCTCGTCACTCCAGGCATGGGATCCGGTGCGGCAGCGCCTGGCGTGGGAAGTGCCGATGGACGGCGTCTACCATCCGGGCACGATGACCACCGCGGGCAACCTCGTGTTCCAGGGTCGCGTCGATGGATCCTTGAGGGCGTACACGGCGGATACAGGCAAGGAGGTGTGGCGGCGCGACCTCGGGCTGGGCATCTCAGCGCCGCCGATCACCTACGCGGTGAACGGCAAGCAATACGTGGCGATTCTCGTCGGGTGGGGCGGCGCCATGGCCGGCCTCGGCGGACCGCTCTCCTCCGTGCACGGCTGGGCGTATGGCGTGCACAAGCGGTATCTCGTCGCGTTTGCGCTCGACGGTAAGGCGGCACTGCCGGTGCAACCACCGCCAACGTTTGCGACGCCGTTGAAAGCGGACTTCACGGTGGATCTCAAACAGGCACAGGCTGGTGCGGAGCTGTATTCGCGCTGTGTCGCGTGCCACGGGCCGGGCGCGATCGCAGCCGGCATGGCCCCTGATCTGCGGGCTTCGTTCGTGGTCACCTCGGCCGAGCAGTTCGGCCGCATCGTCCGCGGCGGCTCGCGCGCCGCTCGCGGCATGCCGGTGTACGCCGACATGACCGACCAGGAACTGGCCGCACTGCAGCACTTCATTCGCCAGATGACGAACATGGCACTGAAGCAGTAACCGCGGTGACATTCCGCTTACTTCTCCTGGTTTTTCTGGTCGCGCTCACGTTCTCGTTGGAGAACGTCACGGCGCAGGACTGGCCGCAGATTCTCGGTCCGGGCAGAAACGGCATCTACACCGGTCCACCGATCGTCGCGTCGCCGCCTATCCCGCGCTCGCCGACGGACGGTACTTTGTTCGCAATGATCGCCAACTGCGGGCTTTCGATCTGAACCGTAGGTAGCGTCCACCGCTTGCTTTTGGCTCTTGCAGCGGAGGGCCGGTCTCGGTTCTACTGGCCACCGATTGACACCGATTAGACACTGATTAGGTCGAATCGAGTGAAGGGAGCTGCCATGCGATTGTCAACGGTCTTCACGTCTGCATTCGGCGCCTGCGCCCTCGTCTTCCTCGTGTCGGGAGACAGCGGCGGCAGCGTGCATGCCCAGGCCAACAAGGGGGGTTCTAAGACACCGAATTTCATCACCGGCGAAGGGCTGCCGAACCCGACGCCCGTCGTGACCAAGAACTGGGGTGAGTTGCCTGCCGGCAGGAAGTGGGGCACGTCGGCCGGCATTGACATCGATCCGAAGGACGGCCACGTCTGGGCATACGAGCGCTGCGGTGCC
>JALDXK010000050.1:0-16939 GCA_032155105.1 Acidobacteriota bacterium | reverse complement strand
TCCTTGATCCAGCGCGCGAGCGCTGGCGCGACCACGCCTTCGACGAGAGCGGGCCGGCCGCGCCGGCCGTCCTCCCACGGGAGGAACTCGTAGAAACCCCGCCAGCGCGCGCCTGCCCCACCCGCCACAAGATATCCAATAAACGCTACGGTGATGACAACAGGGCCGGGCGTGATCAGCGCCACAGCAACGGCGTCAAGAAACTGGTGCTCGGTCAGCCATGCCATGTCGTGCACCACGCCCTGCTGGAGGAATGGAACAATAGCCAGCCCGCTGCCAAAGACGAAGGAGCCCGCCTTCGTGAAAAATGCCAGGATCTGCAGCAGTACATGCTGGTCGCCCGAGGCCGTCGAAGTCGAGAGCGCGCGCTCCAGGCCCACGATCAGTGCGGCTGCCGCTATGCCAGCAACTGACAGGGCGACGGCCGACCACGCGCCTGGCCACGCGCGCACGAGCAGCACAAGCAGACCGGCAAGGAGAAACAGCGTTGCGAGCTCTGTGCCGGTCCAGGCGGTCGCCACCAGCATGACCACGAAGATCGTCCACAGAAGGGGATCACGCTTGTTTATTCCTCGCGCCAATCGATACGCGGCGACGGCGATGATTGCGATGATGACCGCGCCGATGCCGTAGAACACGGACTGCATCCACGGCATCCCACCGTAGGCGACGTACAGCGCGCTCAGGCCGAGGACCATGAAAAACGACGGGAGAATGAACGCCAGGCCAACGAGCGTCGCGCCCACGACGCCGCTTTGGAAATATCCAATCGCCATGGCTGTCTGGGCGGCGAGCGGGCCGGGCATGATCTGCGCAAGCGCGATCGACAGGTTGTACGTGGACTCGTCGATCAGTCTCCGATCCTCGACGAGGTCGCGTCGCATGTAACCGACGAGCGCCGCCGGACCGCCGAAACCGAACGATCCGAGTTTGAAGAAATACCAGACAAGGTCGTTCATTGAGCCTGGATCGTGGCCGCCCCGAGATGTCTGTCGTCCAGCACCACGCGCAGGCCGGCGCCGGCCGCAGCAGCGCGACGATAGACGAGGACAGCTGCGGCAACATCCTGGAGAGCCGTTCCAGTCGAATCGAACACGAACACTTGATCGCGACTGCTTCTCGCAGGTACGCGACCTGCGACGATGGCCGACAGCTCGCCGTGCACGTCCTGTTCGGTCATCGCGCTGGCCTTGATGGCGTGGTGCAGATCACCTCCGGCGGCGCAGGCGGCCAGTGAGTCGACTACGACCCTGCTTCGTGACAGCGCGATGGCGTCGATTTCCTGCTTGGCGGGATTGTCGGCGCCAACGGCCGCCACAAACAATCCGGGGTGCAAATGTTCGGCGAACAGCAGGGGCGACTCCGTGGTTGTGCACGTCACGCAGATATCACTCGCCGCGACGGCGGCCGCCAGGTTCGTCGACGCTTCGACGCGCCATCCGAGTTGGAGGGACAGGCGGCCGGCCAACGCCGTGGCCCTGGCCGCATCCACATCGACGGCGAATCCCGCGCGGAGCGGCCGTACCGCCGCCATCGCGCACAGTTGGGCCTCGCCCTGCTCTCCACAGCCAACGATGGTGATGGTCCGCGAGTCGGAAAGGGCAAGATGTTCCGCGGCCAGCGCTGCGACCGCGGCGGTGCGAAGGCTGGTCAGCGCAATCGAGTCCATGATGGCCAGCGGCCGGCCGTCGTCGCCGTCGAGCAATAGGAGCGCTCCTTGAATGGTCGGTCGCCCATGCCGGCTCGGATTGCCCGGCAGGTTCACGTTGGCCTTGACGGCCACGAAGATCCGGCCATCGTCTTCGATGGCCGCCAGCTTGGCGTGGAAGCTTCCGCCGGGGAGCGTGAAGCCGCTCGAGGCCGGCCCTCGACTCTTTCCGGTTTCGTGAGCACGTAGCGTTTCGGCGATGGCATCGATGCACTCGCGAATCGTCAGGTACCGTGCGACATCGCGCGCGCCAAGCACGATGGTCTCCGCGTTCATTGGCGGGCCTTGTTGAGCGACGCCGTGCGTCCAGCCGCGGCATAGCGCGCCGCCTTTGGCGCCCGATCGAACGAACGAAGGTACAGCTGGAGCCGCGGTTCGGTCGGACTGCTGACAACTATTTCCACGTAACCTCCATCCCGAAGAAGTGCATAAAGACCTCTCGGTTCGGCTTGTTCTTCGGGTTCTGCTGCGGGCTGCTGATGTAGAAGTCGATCTGCTGCGCGGCGGGATGCACTTCGCCAGCCGGCTGCTTCCTGTTCGCCATCGGATAGTTCACGCGAAGTGTCTTCCGGTCGCGGATGCCCTGCGTGATCATGAAGTGCAGCTCGTAGTTGTCGTAGAGCGGCTTGCCGTTCAGCGTCGCATGGCCGAACCCCCATCCCGCGAGGAACACGAACGTCTTTGGCCAGTTGTTGTCGCCGCAGCCTGAGTCCGTACCGTGTTCGCGCAGGAAGCCGACGATCCCGCCATTCTGGCAGGGATTGAACTCATTGAACTTGTCGATCGCGAGCACGAGATCGCCTTCAGGGATCTTCAGTCGCGCCTCGAACTTGCCCGTGTTGGTGAGGTCGTTGACGTCGATCTCGGCAGTGCCGGCGACGGGCTTGACCGTCTTGGCGTCGTTGTCCATGTGGTCCCACCCGACCGGGTCGTTCAGCCCGCCGACCATGTAGATCCGATTGCCGAGAGGATGTAGTGGCCGTCGTACAGATCGTGCTGTTCGGGCGCAAACATCGTGATCGATGCCCCAGGTTGTTGACGGGGGTTTGCGGGCCGTTGCGCCGCGACAACCGCTCCAACCATCAGGATGAAAACCACCAGGCCATTCCGCATATGTCCCTCCGAAGCATTCAGAGATTTGACTACTGTAACACTGACAGTATACTGTGAAACAAACGTTACACATTTAATGACATCGCGGCTCAACACATGACACAGCAGGCTCAAACTGATCGGTTGCCCACGACGACCGTCGCGCCATACCGTCGGCGCTGGCTGCTGTTTATCCACCAACTCCCTTCTCATCCTTCGAACCTGAGAGTCACGACGTGGCGCCGGCTCCAGCACATCGGCGCGATTCCGCTGAAACAGGCGGTCTATGCGCTGCCTGATACGCCTGATGCGCGTGAAGACTTTGAGTGGCTCAAGACCGAGGTCAAGGCGGCCGGAGGTGAGGCCAGTGTCTTCGCCGCCGACAACGTGGATGCGTGGTCCGACGATGCGCTCGTCGAGGAGTTCAGGCGAGCGCGGCAGGATCTGTACGAGGAACTGGGCCGAGATGTCGAACAGGCATTGAAGCGGGCGGCGAGCGCGCGGCGACCGAAGGGCACTCGAGCACCGGCGGTCCGTCGTCTCCTCGACATCTTCCGGGAGCGGCTGGTCGCGGCCGAGAAGATCGATTTCTTTGGCAGTGCCGGCCGCGATCGCGTGCTCACCTTGCTTCGCCAACTTGAGGACCGAATCGGCGGCACCGAAAGACAGCCGGCACATTCTGAAGCAGGGGATCACTCCGGGCGGAAGGCGTCGCTTCAAGGGCGCTTGTGGATCACACGGCCTCGCCCGGGCGTCGATCGCATGGCGTCTGCCTGGCTGATTCGTCTCTTCATCGATCGTCAGGCTCGATTCGGCTTCGCAGCTGATCGGGAGTCCGTCCCGGATCAGGGCGTACCGTTTGACATGTTCGGAGTGGAGCTCAGCCACCAGGGAGACGGCTGTACCTTCGAAACCCTGTGCTCAGTCTTTGGCGTCGCTGGACCGGCGCTCTCGAGGATCGCCGCGATCGTCCATGACCTGGATCTCAAGGACGGCCGTTTTGGCGCGCCGGAATGCGCCACGGTCGGCGCCATGATCGAGGGTCTGCAGCTCGCCTATCAGAACGACGACGCGTTGCTCGAGCAGGGCATGACGCTGTTCGACTCGCTCTACCGGTCGTTTGAACAGTCAAGCCGAGCGACCGGACCGAGGGTCGCGGCGAGGCCGAGGCGTCCAGTCACTTCCGCGAGTAAAGCCCGCCGAGGCAAGAAAGGGCGGTGAGGCGCCGTGAGCCGATACTGCGCGAGTACGAGAAACAGTCGGGTGTGAAGGTCAACGCGGTCTACGACACGGAGGAAACGAAGTCGACCGGCCTGGCGAACCGTCTTCTCGCGGAGAAGGCGCGGCCGCAAGCAGACGTCTTCTGGTCGAACGAACCCGTTCGCACGCGCGTGTTGAAGTCCCGGGATGTGCTCGCCTCGTATCGATCACCCAGCGCGAAAGGCATTCCCGATACACTCATCGATCCCGAAGGCTACTGGACAGGCTTCTCGGCGCGCATACGCGTCATTGCGTACAACACCAAGGCGGTGACATCCGACGATGCTCCGAAATCCATCTTCGACCTGGCGGATCCGAAGTGGAAGGGGCAGGTCGCCATGGCCAATCCCCGGTTCGGCTCGACGTCGTTTCACGTCGCGGCACTCTATGCCCTCGTCGGAGACGAGAAGATGGACGACTTCTTCCGGCGGCTGAAGGCGAACGGCGTTCGCGTCGTCGAGGGCAACTCAGTCGTCCGGGATCTGGTCGCACGGGGTGATGTCAAGGTCGGCTTGACGGACACCGACGATGTGAACGTCGCGCTGGAGGATGGGCAGCCGATCGCGATGGTGCTGCCCGACAAGGAGGGTCTCTCACGTGACAACAATCGCCTTCGTGATGCGAGCGATCGGTCGAGACATGGGCAACGTGACTGCCTGTCCCCTTTTCCTCAACACTCCGCGCGCCTGTCGCCCAGCACCGCACTCAACCTCGGTCGTCACACAGTCGTTTGATGGTCGAGAGCAGATCGCCCGTCCCCTTGCACACAAAGGCCGATGCTCCGACTTCGACGGATCGTTGCCTGATGTCCGGATCATTCATCGCCGAGAACACGACGACTCTCGCGTCCGGGTTGTCTTGCTTGATTTGACGACAGACATCGAATCCGTGGACGTCAGGCAGGTTGAGGTCGACCACAACAACGTCCGGTTGGAGTCGTTGCGCAGCGTCTAAAACCGTACGGCCGTCCGCGGCGTGTCCCACAATGTCGCACTCCAGCGACAGCATTCGGCAGACCGCTTTCGCGACTCCAGGGTGGTCTTCGGCTATGAGCACGCGGGGTCGCTTGGGCAACGTCACGCGACACTCGCGGGGCCTGACCGGATCTCCTGTGTTCCGCTGCGGCGCAGCGTAACGGTGAATGTGGCGCCCCCTTCGGGATTGTTGCGAGCATCGATGGTGCCACGATGAGCCTCGACGATTGTCTGCGTAATCGTGAGTCCGATCCCGAGGCCTTGGGCTTTGGTGGTGACGAATGGTGCGAACAGCGCGCCGTCAATTTGCGCGGGCAAACCGCTTCCAGCGTCCCGCACCGAGACCGCGACATCGGCCGCTCTCGCTTCGGTGCTGATGGTGACGCGCCGACGCACCGGAGGGGTCTCGGTCATCGCGTCCATGGCGTTCATGAGCAGGTTCACCATCACCTGCTGCAAGAGCACGTCGTCGCCGGTGATGATGCACGGCCTGGATGACAGGTTGACGGTGGCCTCAATCTGCCGCGTCCTCATGTCGTGAGCGACGAGCGCAAGACTCTCATGGATGACGACGTGGAGGTCGATCGGTTTCGTGTCCAGTTGACGGCCTCGGAGCATGGTCCGATGGCGATCGATGATCTGTGCGGCCTGGACGCCTTCTGTCTCGATGTCGGAGAGAATCTCCCCCATCGCGTCGGGCGTCGCACGTGCGGCCGTGAGCATCATCCGACCCGCCTGCGCGTTGTGAATCATCGAGCTGAGGGGTTGGCCAAGTTCGTGGGCAATGGAACTCGTCAGCGCCGACATCGTGAGGCGGCGACTGGCGTCAGCGGCGAGCGCCAGGTTCCTCCGGCTCTCGGCCTCGGCGCGTCGGCGTGCGCGGCGCTGATAGAGCAGTCCGATGATCAGGAGCGATTGAATGGCCAGCACGCCCAGGGCGCTCAGTACGGTGTTCCTGTAGGCGCTCCACAGACTCGGCGCGCGATAGCGGACGAGACTCCCTGGCGGTAGCCGGCTCTCGGGGATGCCCCACCGTTGGAGCTCGCGCCAGTCGAACGTCGGTTGCCCGGGAAGCCGCACCGGTACGTCGATGCTCGTCGGCGCCGCGCCGTGCAACAGGCGAACAGCCACATCGGCCGTGTCGCGACTCATCTCGTCGATGAACAGCAGCGATCCGCCGACGATTCCGTGTCCCAAGAAAACGCTCTGCCCCGCAAATACGGGGGCATTGGCCGCTTCGCGAAGCTCGGCGAACAATTGCTCGTCCGGGAACGCGGCCCCGGCCGCGTCGGTGCCGAACGAGACATACAGGATCGCCGAGTGTTCCGGAAGGCTCGAGCAGCGGCGCAGGATCTCCTGGAGCGACAGATCGTTGGACCACACAAATGTCAGCCGGTCGTGAAATCGACCGAACTCGCTCTCGAGTTCCCCACGCCAGAACCGGCCGAGTTGGCCTGACCCCATCACCATGAACACCTGCGTAGTCTCAGGCCGCAGTTGGAGAATGGTCTCGATGGTGCGCGAAAACTGGTTGTCGACCGCGACCGCGGCTTCCTTGTCTCCAAGCGGAGCGTCATCGAGAAACCGTCGATCGACGGACGCGAACAGGATTGGCGTCTCGGGAAAGAGCTCCTGTCGATATCTGCGCGCGTAGACCGCGGCCGGGCCGGCGACAGCGACGACCAGGTCCGGCTTCGGACGGTCAAGGAAGGAGGATCGGATGTAGTCGACCACCACTTGTTCTGGCGCGCCGACAAACCCTGTTGGCCCCACCACGATCTGCACGACGTTGACAGGCTCCGGCGCGCGCCGGACCAATTCGATACGGAAGTTGTTGGTGAACTGGTCAACCGGTAACGTCCCTCGGTCGAACGATTGCAGCATCAGCACCTGGCGGACCGCCGGCTGGGCGTCGTTCGGTGCCGCGCTGACGAGCAGCAACGCCAAGATCAAGCTCGTCAGTACGACCAGTGGGAATCTCCGACCCGGGCCGCTTTTGTTCACGATGCGGAGTAGAGGACGTGACACGGCTCCGTGCAAGGATATATGTCTCGCATTGAACCATGAAGACTTTACTGGCTACCGCACTGACGGTCTTCGGCCTGGCCGGTCTCGCCGCACAATCCGCGGCAGTAGTGGTCGGTTCCATCGTTGATCAGACTGGAGCACCGCTCGCGGGTGTTCGCGTGACGATTCGGGGTGTCGCGGTCCGCATGGCGGCCACCGGCGCCGCGGGCGACTTCGCGTTCTCAGACGTCCCGGAAGGCGACTACGAGATATCCGCGGAACTGAGCGGGTTCGAGCGCGCACGTCGTGCGGTGCGAGTGCTGGCGGGCGAGCGGGTCAGCGTCTCCATCGCCTTGCGCGTCGCCATCCTCGAAGAGACGATCGTCACCGCCGCGAAGGCGGGTGAGCGCGACCTTCAGTCGGTCCCGATGGCGGTGAGCGCCGTCTCTAGTGCTGAAATAGCGCGCCTGGGGACGCAGACCGTCAGTGACACACCCGGGCTCGCTCCGTCAGTCACGTTTTCCCAGAACACGGGTTGGGGTCAGCTCACGATCCGCGGGATCGGGGCGAGCACGCTGCTCGCCGGGTCGGATCCGAGTTCGGCGATGTATCTCGACGGCGTGTACCTCGCTCGACCGACGATGGCGTTCGCGCAGTTCCTCGACTTGGAGCGCATCGAAGTGCTTCGGGGCCCGCAAGGCACCTTGTACGGACGCAATGCGGTCGGGGGGGCCATCAATCTGATACCGAGACCGCCAACCAATGTCTTCCAGGCCGCCGCTGGGTTCACCGCCGGAAACTTCGGAGCCCTTCGCGCCAATGCGCGGATCAGCGGGCCGCTCAAACGCGACAGGGTCATGGGGGCGGTCGCGTTCGCGCGGGGCGTCCGGAACGGCTACGTCCGGGATCTCGAACATCCTAACCATCCTCTTGGCGGCGATGACGTCACCACGGCGCGAGGCCAGCTACGCTTCGTCTTCGATCGCCGGACGAGCCTGCTGCTGTCGAGCGACGTCGATCGCCAGAGTGGAACGCCACTGACCTACAACAAGGTGCTGGTGGTGAAGCCAGGGGTCGACATCGACAACCCACCCGACTTTCACGACGTTCGATCCTCCGTGTCCCCGTGGAATCGCACGCAGCAGTATGGCGCGAGCGCGCGTCTGACGATGGCGCTCACGCCGTCCACCACACTGGTCAGCCTGACTGCGTTTCGAAGATTGGACCGCGAATTCGTCGTGGACTCCGATAGCACCGAGCTCGATGTCCTGACGACACACCAGGACGAGCGGCAACATCAGCTGTCGGAGGAGATCACGATCTCGCACCAGCGGCCGGGACTGACCTGGGTCGGTGGTGTCTTTCTCTTCGACGAAGCTGACCGCCAGACCTTCTGGATCGATGAGCCGGCGACACGATCCCAGATTCGGTTCGACCCTCGCGTCGATGCTGCCAGCCGTGCGGTGTTCGGACAGGCGACGCTTGCATTGACATCCCGGCTCTCGGCGATCGCTGGCGTTCGCTACACACACGAGCGGAAAGAGATCGACAATGCGGGAGGCCGCTACAGCCTTGATGTTGCGGACCAGGCGGTTCCTGGTTCGGTTTACGGCTATTCCGATTCCGCGACGCACAGCGCCTGGACGCCCAAAATCGGCATCGAGATGAGGCTGCCGCATGACGCACTCGGGTACGTGTCGGCCACACGAGGCTTCAAGAGCGGCGGCTTCAACCCGTTGTCCACGGCGGGCCGCGGCTACGCTCCGGAATGGGTGTGGAGCTATGAGGGCGGTTGGAAAGGCGAGTTGAGGGATGGCCGATCCAGGTTCGGCGTGTCTGCCTTCGTCATGGATTACACGGGCCTGCAGGTGCAGACGCCGATCGCGCCTGGGGTTGTTGACATTCGCAATGCCGCCGCCGCCACGATTCGCGGCGTCGAGGTCGAACACACATCGCGGATCGGCCGCGGCGTCGAAGCCGGCAGCCATCTGACCTGGCTTGATGCCACCTATGATCGATACATCGCGGTCGGCGTCGGCGGCGTCACCGGTGACGTGGCAGGCAACCGATTGAACAATGCGCCGGCATGGGCCGGGCGCCTGTGGGTCGAGTGGTCTGGCAACATCGGTTCAGCAAGTCGACTGGCGGTCGTGGCCGACGCCACGGCGCAGTCGACGGTCTTCTATACACCGTTCAATGACAGCATCCAGCGACAGGGTCCGTATGGCCTGCTGGGCGCCCGGATCGAATACGGCCCCAGTCATCGTCGATGGGCTCTCGCCGCGTACACCCGAAATCTCACCAATACGGACTACGTCACCGCGACCTTCGGGACGCCACCCACGGCCTTTGCTGGATTTCCTGGACCCTCGCGTCAGTTCGCTGTTGAGTTCAACGTACGGCGATAGGACGGTCACCGATGCGGCATTACGACCAGACTCGGATGGAAACGCACGCCTCGAGAGCGACTACATCGGCACTGAGCACCTGCTGTCAGGCATACTCTGCGAGGCTGATACCGTCGCGGCACAGGTGCTCATCGATAAGGGAATCGATCTCGAGATGGCCAGACAGGAGATCGCCCGCATACCGGATTAGTTCGCTGCGCGCGACAAGTCATGCGCGATCACGGGTCCTGCCCCCCTGCGCGCAGCAACCGCTGCAGCCGCACGTCCTTTCGCAGCGCCGCGAACTCCGGTTCGATGCGTGCTCGCTCGATCGTGAACGCCCGTCGCGCGGCAGCCGCGCGTTCGAGAAACGCGATCGCGGTGTCGGCGTCGCCCTTCAGCGCATGCGCGGCGGCGGCGTAGTACCGCGTGAAGGGCTCGTCGGCACCGAGTCGCACGCGGCGGTCGAAGGCGTTCATCGCCAGGTCGAGCAGCGCGTGCCTCTTGCGCGTCTCACCGATCGAGACATGCGCCGCGCCGAGACGGACGTTGAGCTCGGCCATTACGCGGTGTCGCAAGGCGTGGTCAACGCCATTCAGGAATTCGACCTCCTGCAAGAATGCGGCGATGGCCTCGGCGCTCCGTCCCTGGAGCGCACGCAGGTGTCCCAGCCGCATCGACGCGCCGACAATCAGCACGCCCTCCTGCCCCGACAGCGTCGCCTGCTGCAACTCGATCGCGCGGCCGGCAGCGGCCTCGCCACGCGCGAAGTCCCTGACGAGCGCCGCGCAGTGCGACAGCTGCAACGCGTACCATCCAGCCTTGGGGTTTGCGGCGAGCGCGCGCTCGTACCAGGAAGCGGCTTCCTTGAAATCCGCGCGACCAATAAACAGCGCCCGCCCCATCGCGGCCAGGGCGCCTGCGTCGGCGGGATCAATGACGAGCGCGCGACGCAGCGCTTCGAAACCATCGCTGTCCTGGCCCTGCGCGATCCGCACCGAGCCCAGCTCGCGCCACGCGCGCACGGAATCCGGCTGCAGTTCGAGTGCACGGCGCAGGCTCGTCACCGCTCGCGTGCGCAGTTCGCTCCTGGCCATGTAATCGGCCTTGGTCGCATAAGCGACGCCCAGTTCCAGGTGCGCGCGCGCATAGCCGGCGTCCAGATCGACCGCCTGCTCGAACAACATCGCCGCCCGATCGAGCGACTCGTAGGTCTCCGCGCGCAGGTTGATCAGGCCTTGGAGAACGCCTCATAGGCGCCCACCACCCCGGTTTCCAGCGTCGCGGCCTCGGTCGGGCGGATGACGGCCCGTATGAGATCGGCAAGATCGCGGACGAGCCGATCCTGCAGGGCGAAGATCTCGTCCATCCGGCCATCGACCTTGATCGTCCTGCCAACCTGGCCCGTGGCCCCGTCGAGAAGGGATGCGGTGACCCGCACCGCATCGGCCGCGCTGAAAACTACCGGTCAGCACCCATCGCGCGCCGAGCTCGCGGGCCACGCGGATCCAAAACGCCTCGCCGTGATCGCCGCCGTGGCGCTCGAGCGTACGCATCAACTCGGCCAAAGATCATCCGTCGTTCGAAGCGCAGCAAGCTCAGCTGACCGACCCAATAGATCAGCTGGCGTGAGCCACGCGCGAAGCCATCCGTTCGGAATCACTCCCTCCGACGTTTAAGGTGCAGGGGCCGATCGCGTGCTGGCCAAGGGCCGCCCCGAACAGGGAAAGCAAGGAGCGTCAGATGAGCCTCCTCACTCAAGCGTTAATTTCAGTTGCCTCTGAATTGGTCGTTCCTGTTGCGCAAGCCGCACTTCAGACGTGGCAGAAACAACAAAATCCTGGTGCATCCGCTGCAAGATTCAGTTCGTCGAGCACCGGGGCCGTGCCCTTGCGCCAGTTCATTTCAGCGGTCCAGAACGCTTTCGTGGGGTCGAGAAGTGGAGCGGCGCCCCAAGTCACGCCGCTGCAGTCTCCACGCATGCCGAGGGAAGCGCTCGAGCGAGTGCGCGTGCAGGTCGCGGAGGCAACCAACGAGGAGACACGAACCCAGGTGCTTCGGAGCCGGCTGGCTGGGCTGGCCGCTGGCAACTCGGGCTTCAATGCTCACCAAGCCTTCATCGATGTCCATGGCTACATCGAGGGGATCCCTCGCATGCTGTCGACCCTTCAGGCATCGGTCGACGGGTCTGCGCCGCGTGCGCCGTCGCAGGGCGAGGTCGATGCCGCCGCGAGCGCGTTTCTGTCCGCGCCCCCTCTCGCGGGTGAACCCGGACTTATCGCGCTGGTTGGTAAGGCCTACCTCTTTTGGGAGCTTCTTCTCACCAGCGAGGACGACCGCAACGACGTAGGACCTGATCTCCTGCGCGCGCACCAGCTCGTTGCGACACTGATTGGGCCAGAGCTGAAGGGGCAGCATGATCGGTCGGCAGCCAGCCTGAGGATGACATCCGTGGCCGCGGGACCGGCCCTGGTGGTTACGGCGTTGCAATATCCGGCGAATGGAGTGCAAACCGGCGTGCCAGCGGATTCGAATACGGAGAAAGCTCGACCGAGCCTTTGGCGACGGCGGCCACGTCGGACGCCTTGATCCAACCTTCGGCAAGAGCGGGTGTGTGGGTATCGATGCCGGCGCCGGTCGCGTTCGATTTCACGCCCCCAGTCGTTATCTATGGTGTGAGGGCGATCATCGCTCCAGTGCGCTGGCCACCACTTCGACGCGGGTTGCGTGCCAGTGTCCCTTCCACTGCGGACGTCAGTGTCGGAGGCTTCAATGGGTATCTGCGCACAATGCAAACACTTCCGTAGGGTCAAGCCCCCGAGCCAATTACTCGCGGCGGTGTACTCAATCAACCACGCCGAGGTCTCGCAGGCTCTCAACAAGATTGTCGAGGATGAGAACAAGCAGCGCGATGAGGAGAATCAATACAAGCGCGCTCAGGCGAAGGCCGGGACGGGACTCTGGACCTATCGGCCCGTAATGGCCGACTTCTGCGGACTGAACGAACAGAGCGGGGAGTACTACATCGCCGAAATTCGGAACGCTGGGCTCAAGTGTAAGGAGTTCAGCGCCGAGAAGCCGGTCCGGCACGCATGCCAAGCCTGCGCCCATCGTGTACCGGCACGAGGGAGTGGGGAGGACCAGAAGGGAGAGGAACTCTACGCGAAGATGATGGTGCAGGCGATTGCCGCTAAGTCGTCGACAGGTCAGTCAGAGGCTCTACTGAAAGGGTATCGCGAGGGTGCTGCCGCCCGAAAGGCCTTCGAACTGAATGGCATCTATAGCGCCAAGGGCGTCGTGCCGACCCGGCCTGCCTACGCCGATCACTGCGGCGCCCTGACGACACCCGACGAATTCGTCGTCTGCGTGCTGCAGAACCCGCATCATACCTGCGGCCACTGGCAGCAGGCCGCCGCCGACGCGCGGGCGCAGGTACCATCCCGATCGGCCTCAACCGTCAGTCCCCCATCGTCCATTGCGTTGGCGCCGGTTCCTGCCCCGCAGACGGACGACGGAGTGCTCGTAGCTGGTCCGGTTCCGCTCACCCGCCACGTGGTGCAGTCTTTCGTCGCCGCCCTCAGTTGGATTCTTGACGTCGTGATCCCGCCGGACGTCGAGCGCCTTATCGAGGCTGTGTTGGTCGACGACTGGCGGAAGGAGGATCAGGAAGACATCACCGCGACGCTGGAGTTCGCGGGCACGTTCCAGCAGGTCAGTGCCAAGAATGTTGAGACCCGCGACGCGATCCGCGAGGAGCACCAGGCCGAAGTCGTCGCCAAGCTGCGTCGCGAAACAGAACCATTCGCAGTGGCCCTCGTTCAGCTCTACGATGCCGCTAATGCGCCGATTGCCATGGGCAACCCGCCGCTCACTCGCGAGATCGCGAATTGCTATTTCGATCTGATTGGACTCCTGCAGGCGCTCCAGCACGGTCTCCAGTGGCACCCGCTGCCCGACCATGTGAAGCTTTCGTATGTTGAGGTCCTCGCCAGTCAGTACCCTTCCCTACCTCCAGCCCAGCAAACATGGTTCGGCAGGTTGCCGCGCGGCTGGACCGCGCTCCGGGCCGAGTGGACGAACACCGCGACGGAGGCTCGTGAGCGAATGCGACAAGAGATCCTCGCCTCCTTGGGTGCGATGGCGAACGCGGTGCCAATGCTTCCGCAGCCGGGGGCGCCGTCTGGCATGCTGGCAGGTGCACAAGTAACGACCGACTCGCTCCTCCCCCAGATCCTGACCGTGGCCCAGCAAGCATGGTCCGGCGGGTTGCCCCAGGGTTGGACCGCACTCCGCACAATGGTGCAGAACACATCGCCGGAGGCCCGCAAACAGATGGGCCAGCAGATCCTGTCTTCCGTGGGTGCGATGGCGGCGAACGCTGTGTCGATGTTGCCCCAGGCTCAACGTCCCGTCAGTCCGGGAGGGACGGTCGCCCCGCCCCCGATGGCCACCAGATCGGAGGATCTGCCGCGCAACCAGGGAGGTGGGGAGGAGACGATAGACTCGCTACTTTCCAAGATGGTGGCGGACGACAAGGAAGAAGAAGAGCGACTCGCGAAGGAAAACCCCGCGATGGCGTTTCAAGCCAAGCTGCATAACAGGGCAGTGAACGCCCAGCTGCTTTCCAACGTAATGGCGATGCGCCACGAGATGGGGATGACCTTCGCCAGGAACATCAGATAGGCACGCTTACTCATCTTAATTTGAGGACTCGGTGATCCGATGTCGAAGCGCATTCAGCCGAAAGGCTCGGTTCACGTTGGGCAGGAGCGAACGCTGATTCAGCGGTCCGCAAAGCGGCCGTCCTTCGCCGGCTTCGACGGCGGGCGAGCTGTTGGCATGACGCCGATCGAATACATCCGGCGAACGTCGCGCCCCGGAGCGCTCGAAGTCGAGCGTCTGGACTACTCGCTTCAGACGACCAGCAATGAGCTCGCGATCGCCGACGACGGGCTCGTGGCGTCGTACGGGATCTTCGGCGCGCCCGGCTGCGGCAAGACGCATCTGTTGATGTATCTGCTGCAGCAGGTCCTCCAGATCGCATCGGACCAGCCCTCCCAGAAGTTCGGCGCACTGATACTCGACCCGAAGTCCGCGCTCGTTGACGACGTGCAGGAAATGGTGAGGGCAGCAGGTCGCGAAGAGGATCTCGAGGTCCTCAACACCGAACGGCTGAATCACGAGCGCAAGGGTGTCAACGTCGTCGAGGTCGGCTCGGGGTTCGACGCGTATGAGCTGGGTGTTCAACTCGTCATGGCGGCCCAGGCGGCCGGCGCCGGGACGTCGGACCCGTACTGGATGATGGCATGGGGCAACATCTTCGGCGCCGCGCTCGAACTGCTCCGGATCGACAAGGAACCGATCACGCTGAACAAGCTGCTCGAGGAGACGATCACCTTCGACACGAGTGAGTCCGAGCCGAAGCGCCCAATCGAGCTGCGCGCGGAACGAATGCGACGTGAGCTCGCGACGTTCGAAAGCGCCGCGGATCGTCAGGATGCGCTCAAGGCAATGTCGGAACTCGAGAACTACCGGCGGATGAAGGAAGAGAACGCAGAGACCGTTCAGTCGATCATCGTCTCCGCTTACAGCAACTTCCAGCGGTCCAAGTACCAGTGCTTTTCGATGCCGGACTCGTCGGGGCGGTCACTGTACGAAAGCATCATCGAAGACGGCAAGATTGTCCTCGTCAGCTTTTCTCCGTCTGAGCCGATCATGGCGAGAACGCTCTGCACGTTGGTCAAGAATCTGTTTCAGCGGAGCGTCCTCGGACGCACCAACGCCTTCCTGTCCGGTCGCATCAAGAACTATGAGCGTCCACTTGTCATTGCAGCCGACGAATACTCGCAGGTGGCGTGCGAGCTTCAGGGAAAGCCGCTCGGCGACGGCGATTTCTTCTCGCAGTCACGGCAGCACGGCTGCATGGGACTGCTGGCCACGCAATCGGTGAACATGCTGCAATCGTCTCCCCTCAAGGAGAACTGGAAGGCCGTCTTCTCGAACTTCGGCGCGAAGGTGTTCATGCGCGCCGCAGACAACGAAACCGCCGAAGAAGCGGTGAAGCTCGCCGGCAAGTCGGAGCACTATGTCACCGGTGAGGGCACGTCACGAAGCAAGGACGGCCTCTCCACCTCGCGTCAGAAAGAGCTGCGCGAGCGCGACAACCTGCCGTCGATGGTGCTCACGCAGGTCCTCGCGAAAGGCGAGGGCGTGATCCTAGGCTCGCTCGACGGGATGCGGACCAGCCCGACGATGCACCTGGTGAAGGTCCCGTCCGGCTATCGTCCTATCTCGCCTGCGGACCGGAAAGGATGGACGCATGCGCAACGAGAATAAGCGGTCGAATGAACGCACACATGAGTCGGCGGACGTCGCCGCCGCCGTGCGCGCCGGGGCAGCCGAGCGTTTCGATAAAGAGCAGTCCGCGCTCGACAGGCAGCATGACCGCGTCCGTGCCGCCGTGGATGCACAGGTCACGGCAGCGGGCGCCGACCAATCTGTCCTCGGGCAGCGGGCGGCGCAGCGGCTGGACGCGCTCAGGGCGGATCAGACGGCGCGCCTGCGCGAGAACCAGTCACGCGAGAAGCTCGTGCTCGATCGTCAGCAGAGCGTCCCGGCGAGCCCCGGCAACGCCGTGAAGAGCGCCGATCAGGCGATGAACGAAATCCGGGATCTGGAGCGGAGCCGCAACGCGCTGATCGCGGCGATGGCCGCCGAAGCGGCGAGCTTGCGGGACGGGATCATTCAGGATATTCAGCGGAACGAGCGGCTTGCAGATCAGGGTCCGCAAGCGAAGCCCGTCGCCGGTCCAGAAGCGCGAACGGAGCGCCAATCAGAACTGAGTGCCGATCGAACCGCGATGGTCCATGCGGCGCTGAACCAGGATGAGAGCAACCGACGGGACGTCGGCAGTCAACAGACGCAAATGGCGGATGCCGAGCGCGTAGCGGATCTGAACAAGCGTCTCGAAAACGCCCTGGAACGAAACCGGAAGCAGATATCGGCAATCGAGGGCGTGCGCGATGAGGCGGACCGCGAACGCGCGGTCGCGGCCACCGATTCCCGCCAACGCACGGCGCTTGAACGCGACGTGGCGGCCCTGGACCAACGGCTCGAGGCCTATCGTTCGAGGGCCGATAAGCTGAAGGGGGTGGGCAATCTCATTGAGCAGGGGCGGACCGATTTGGCCGAGCGATTTCTGGATGCGGTAAGGCTGGCTGATGGCGGGCGCCGACGCTCGACGCCTCAGGAAGAAAAGCAGCGCGACCAGCAGCGGGTCGAAACACTCCAACAAATGCAAGATTCGCGCGAGGCGACCCAGCGTGCCAGCCAGTATGCCGTCCTCGATCGAAAGTTCAGCGAGTTGCCGCCGATCAAGGAGCTCTGGGATCGTGCAGCGGCCACGGCCAAGGAGAGCCCGGCGCAGTTGCAGGGAAGGGAGCTCTACGAGAAGGCGCCGACGTCCCCCCGCCTTCAGTAGCGCATCTGTTTAGAATCCGGCGGTTACTTTC
>JALDXK010000049.1:0-16984 GCA_032155105.1 Acidobacteriota bacterium | reverse complement strand
TCTTGCCGGTCTGGCGGTCGCCGATGATCAGCTCGCGCTGGCCGCGGCCGATCGGCACCATGCCGTCGATGGCCTTGAGGCCCGTCTGCATCGGCTCGCGGACCGGCTGGCGATCGACGACGCCGGGTGCGATCCTCTCGATCGGCGCGGTCTGCTTGGTCGTGATCGGGCCCTTGCCGTCGATCGGCTGGCCGAGCGCGTTGACGACGCGGCCGAGCATCTCCTCGCCGACCGGCACCGAGATGATGCGGCCGGTGCGCTTGACCGGGTCGCCTTCCTTGATCGCGAGGAAGTCGCCGAGCAGCACGGCGCCGACGCTGTCCTCTTCGAGGTTCAGCGCGATGCCGAACACGCCGTGCGGGAACTCGAGCATCTCACCCGCCATGGCTCGCTGGCAGCCGTGCACGCGCGCGATGCCGTCGCCGAGCGACACCACCGTGCCCACTTCGGCCACGTCCACGGTCACGGCATAGCTGCCGATCTGTTCGCGAATAATCTTGGAGATCTCGTCTGCTTTGATAGTCATGTGTTCGTTACCAGCAATCAGCAATCAGCAATCGGCAATCGGCAATCGGCTCAGCAATCAGGCAATCGGCGCGTCTACTGCTGGATTAAGTCCTGGCGCATGCGCTGCAGCTGCGTCCGCACGCTGCCGTCGTACACGGTGCTGCCGATCGTCGCGACCACGCCGCCGAGCAGCTCCGGGTCGACCGAGACCGACAGTTCAACCTTCTTGCCGGTCACCTTCGCGAGGCTGTCTTCGAGCGCCTTGGTCTTCTCGGGCGACAGCGGCGCCGCGCTGGTCACGTCGGCGCGCACGACGCCCGAGTGCGCGAGCAGCCGCTCGCTGAAGGCGACGGAGAGATCCGGCATGAGATTCAGCTTGCGGCTCCGGCCGAGGAGGACCAGGAGCTTCCGCACGTGCGGCGTCACGCCAATCCGATCGGCCACGGTCTCGACGAGCGCGGTGCGGTTGGCTTCCGGCAGGTTCGTGCTGATCGCGACGTGACGCAGGTCCTTGTTGGCGTTGAACACCTCGCCCGCGACGATGAGGTCCTGCTCAATCTTCGCGAGGTCGGCCTTTTCCTGCAGCGCCACATCGAAGAGCGCCTTCGCGTACCGGTTCGCCGACGTCCTGAGTGACATCTAGCGAACCCCCGCCGTATGCCGGCGCGTACGTGCGGAGCGGCTCCGCCTCGCTAGGGCAGTGTTGTCTTGCCCCGCCTCCGGCGGGGCGAGACGTCGTGAAGGTTGCGAACGAACCTGGATCATTTGCATGGATTATCTGCCTTCAAGACGTCTACTGCTGCTCCTTCACCTGCGTGAGATAGCGGTCGACGAGGCGGTCCTGGTCGGCAGGCGTGACTTCCTTCTTGATGCGTTCGGAGGCGAGCTGCACCGAGAGGGTCGCGGCGTGCTCGAGGATTTCCTTCTTGGCGATGCGAACCTGCAGGTCGATCTCGCGGCGCGTCTGTTCGAGCAGGCGATCACGATCGGCGGCGGCCTGCGCGGCGATACGCGCCTCCTCGGACTTGATCTCGTCGGCGCCGCGCGTGCGCAGCGCGTTCAACTCGCCGGGCAGCGCCTGCAGCTTCTGCTCGATGCTGGCCAGCTGCGCGGTCGCGGCGGCTTTCAGCTCAGCGGCCTCGACGAGGTCCTTGCGGATCGTCGAACTGCGGTTGGCGAGGTAACCGCGCAGCGGCTGGTTGAGGAAGTAATAGAGGATACCGACGAAGATGATGAAGTTGGCAACGGGCCAACCCATTCCAAGAACCATTTCGCCGATGCTGTGTTCGGCCGCATGTTCACCCTCGGCCTCGTGTGCATCGGCCGGCGTCTGTGCCTGGGGTGCCACAGGTGCCTGAGATGCCGGGGAGGGTTCTTGAGCGATCACGACCGGGGCGAAGGACAGCAAAAAGCCTGCACACAAGGCAGCTCCGACCTTGTTCTTTAATTCACAAGCGGCGAGGAATTTATTCTGCACGTTCTGATTCCCTTGCTTGTTCTAGGAAGCGCGTCCGAGGACGCGAGACACGATCGCGCCCGCCAGATTCGATGCGTCGCGGTCGAGCGCGGCGCGCGCTTCTTTTGATTCCTGCTGCACGCGCGCGGTGGCCGTCGAAAGCTCCTGGGTCACGGTCGCACGGGTTGACGCGAGAAGCTCGGCACGGCGGTCGAGCGCGACTTTGCGCATCTCGTCCATCTGCCCATAAACCTCGGCGCGCGCGGTGTTCAGTTTCTGATCGTACTCGGCGGAAGCGGTAGTCGCTTTCTGCGCCGCAGAGTCGGCAAGTTCTTTCGCGCCACGAACGGCGCCCGCACGCGCTTCGATGACGCGCAGGATCGGCTTGAAGACAAGCGTGTTGAGCAGGAACGTGCACAACAGCAGAAAGCCGACGACCCAAAGGACGGTAATATCAGGCGTTAACAAACAAGTAAATCTATCACGGTACAGAGCGGTTACAAGGTTACAGGGGTTATAGGGTTACAGGGGTTCTCAGAGGTGCGGGTTAGGGTGCCGTTGGAGGCGAGATTGGGCAGTTAACCAATAATCATCCGATTACCATCCGACTCAGTCACTGAGCCCACGAAAACAGCAGAAACTCCCGCGTTCTTTAGCTTCTTGCCGACCTCATCGGCTGAGCTGGCAGCCACCGAAATGAAGAGCCCGCCCGACGTTTGAGGGTCGAACAGAACATCCCGACGAGCCTCCTCTTCCCGACTGGTTTCACTTCCCGACAAGAATCGCACTCCCGGCAAGAAGTGCTCCTTGTTCGTGTTCATGCCGCCCGACTTGTTCTCCGCCGCAATCTCGAGCACGCCGGGAATGATCGGCAGCGCATCAGCTTCGATCGCGATCGTCACGTTGCTGGCCGCCGCCATCTCCGAAGCGTGGCCGGCAAGTCCGAAGCCGGTGATGTCCGTGCAAGCATGCACACCTTCAACAGCAGCAATCACCTCCGCCGCAGTTTTGTTCAACGTCCGCATCTGCTCTACCGCCAAATCGATCAGATTCTGCGATGCCCTCCCAAACTTGATCGCAGTTCCGACGATGCCCGTGCCGAGGGGTTTGGTGAGGATGAGCCGATCCCCTGGCTTGGCGCCGGCGTTGGTGAGAATGCGTTTCGGATCGATCGCGCCCGTCACCGAGTAGCCGAACTTGATCTCGCGATCCTGCACGGTGTGGCCGCCGAGCAGCGCCACGCCGGCCTCGCGCAGTTTGTCGAAACCGCCGCGGAAGATCTGCGCGATGTCGTCGGTGTGCAGGCCGTCCTGGGGGAACGCCGCGATCGCGAGCGCGGTGAGCGGGCGGCCGCCCATCGCGTAGACGTCGCTCAACGAATTCGCCGCGGCGATCTGGCCGTAGACATACGGGTCGTCGACGATCGGTGTGAAGAAATCCACTGTCTGCACGAGCGCTGGACCACCCTCCCACGCGTACACACCCGCATCGTCCGCAGTCCTGTAGTCAACGAGGATGCGTGGATCCGATTGCACTGGTATGCCGCTCAGGACCTGAGCGAGCTCGCCGGCAGCGAGTTTGCTCGCTCAACCGGCGCAGCTGACCATCTCGGTCAGCCGACGCCTTTGCTGGGTTGTCATGTGCGCTCCGTCAAGTATTCGTACAGACGCTGTAGTTCCGCTTCGTTGTTGAACGTGATGGCGACGGTACCGCCCTTTCCCTTCCGCTTGATCTCCACCGGCGTGCCGAGCGCAATCTTCAGCTGCTCTTCGGCGGCGCGCGTGTGCACGTCTTTCTTCGGCGCAAGCGGCGCACTGGACGTGGCACCGGTCCGCTTGTCGTCGATCTCTTTCTTGACCAGGGCTTCGGTTTCGCGCACGGACAGGCCGCGCGACACCACGTCGCGGGCGAGGCGGCGCTGGTCGCCCTCTGACGCGAGCGCGACGATGGCGCGAGCATGCCCCATCGAGAGCGCGCCCGAGGCCACGTTGCTGCGCACTTCGTCGGGGAGCTTGAGCAGGCGCAGGTAGTTCGCCACTGTTGCGCGGTCTTTGCCGACCTGCGCGGCGATGTCGTCCTGCGTCAGCTGGAACTCCGACACCAGCCGCTGGTAGGCGGCGGCGGCGTCCATCGGGTTGAGATCCTCGCGCTGGATGTTCTCGATCAGCGCCATCTCGAGCTGCCGCTGGCGATCGGTGTTGGCGACGTCCTTGATCACCACCGGCACGCGGGTGAGCCCGGCGAGCTGCGCGGCGCGCCAGCGGCGCTCGCCGGCGATGATCTGGTAGCGCTCGCGTGCCGAGAGCGCGTTGTCGATCCTGCGGACCACGATCGGCTGGATGATGCCGTTGGCGCGGATCGATCGGGCCAGCTCCTCGAGCCGCGTATCGTCCATGTTGGCGCGCGGCTGATACTGGTTCGGCTCGAGTTGATCGATGTCGACGTCAAGCGACGCGCGCGGCGCCGCCACGAAGGTGTCAGCCGCATCGGGAATCAACGCGCTGAGCCCTTTGCCGAGTGCTGGTCTCTTTTCCATGTTCTTTTCTGGCTACCGGCTACTGGATACTGGCTACTTCTGTATTTCTCTCGAGCACTTCCTTCGCGAACGCGAAGTAGGCTTCCGCGCCGCGAGAGCGCGCGTCGTAGGTCACCGCGGGCAGGCCATGGCTCGGCGCTTCGGCCAGGCGCACGTTGCGCGGGATCACCGTGCGATAGACCTTGTCCTTGAAAAACTCGCGCACGTCGCGCGACACCTGCTGCCCGAGATTGGTCCGCTCGTCATTCATCGTCAGTAGCACGCCCTCGATGTCGAGCGTGGGATTGAGCGAGGCGCGCACGCGGCGCATGGTGGCGACGAGATCGGCCAGTCCTTCGAGCGCGAAGTATTCGCAGTGCAGCGGAATCAACACCGTGTCGGCGGCAACGAGCGCGTTGAGCGTGAGCAGGCCGAGCGACGGCGGCGAATCGACGATGATGAAATCGAATTCGTCGCGGAGCTGGGCGAGGAGATTCTTGAGACGGCGCTCGCGATCGTCGAGGGAGATCAGCTCGATCTCGGCGCCCGACAGATCGCGCGTCGCGGGAATCAGCGAGAGACGATCGACTGACGTCTTGATGATGAAGTCGTGAACATCGGCGCTGCTGTTGGTGAGGGCCTCGTAGAGCGTTCCGCCCGTTGCGCGCTGACCCTTTTGACCGACGCCGCTGGTGGCGTTGCCCTGGGCATCGCAGTCTACGAGGAGCACGCTTCGGCCTTCGAGCGCGAGGGCGGCGGCCAGATTGATCGCCGTGGTGGTCTTGCCGACTCCACCCTTCTGGTTTGTGACGGCGATAACTTTAGACATATCAACTAGTTAGGCGTGTTTACTGTCAAGTGACCTAATCTGACTCGTCGAGTGCAACGGTGAACAGATTAGCGCACTGTTCCACGTGGAACAAGCACGCGCTCAAGGTTCAAGGTTCAAAGGTCAAAGGTCCAAAGGTTCAAGAGTTCGGGGTTAAAGGGATGAAGGCGTTAGACGCGAGTCTTGCTGAGTACCACCAGCTTGCTGTGGAGCGAGTCGACGAGGGGATAACTCGCCATCCATGCGAGCGGCGGCGGGGGAGATTCTTCGAGGTCGGACCGGCCTGACCCGCGAAAAAGCAGCAGTTTGCCACCAGGGCGCAGGAAGGCTTGTAGTGTCATGAGGGTTCGAGTTTCGACGCGCACCGCGCGAATAGAGACCAAGTCGAGTGCCTCGTGGAGTTCGGCGCGCGGCAGAAGTTCTTCGAATCTCGACGTCTCGACTTCCGCATCGCGGAGACCCAGCGCCCTGACCGCTTCACGCAGGAACACGGCCTTGCGCGTTTTGACCTCGACCATGCGCAGATGGAGGTTCTGGCTGGCGAGTTTCAGTGGAATAGCCGGCGACCCACCGCCGGAGCCTGCGTCGAGGAGAGTCCGCGCGTTTTCCGGCACGTATCGGGCGGCGATGAGGGGCTCCATCAGCAGCCGATCTATTGCGCCTTCTTCACCTTCAGGCACCAGTTTGAAGGCTGTGAGGTTGATCTTCGCGTTCCACTTGGTGAGGAGCTGATAGTAGACCTCGAGCTTCTCAACGAGTGCGGTGTCGAGCGTGAGGCCGACGGCCTTCGCGCGGCGCTTCAGACGCTCTCGGAATTCGCGGTTGGCCACAATTCAGGCATTCTCGCATTCGAATCGCGGAATCACCGAATGGCAAATCGCCCGATTCAGAAACGGTCGAGGTAGGCCCCGACGACGGCGACGGCGGCGGGGGTAACGCCGGGAATGCGCTGGGCCTGACCGAGGGTTTCGGGGCGGGCTTCGGAGAAGCGCTGCACCATCTCCCTCGACAACCCCGGCACCCGCTCGAATGGGAACGTCTCTGGAATCCGGCGGCGCTCGGCGTGTTGGGCGCGGGCGACGGCCTGCTTTTGGCGAACGAGGTAGCCCTCGTACTTGACGGTTGTCTCGACGGAAGCGGTGTCGAGTAGAGCATCACGAGGGTTCGTTTCAACGGCGACTTCCCCGGTCGACACAAGGCCTTTCAGTGTGACCTCAGGGCGCCGTAGCGCCTGCGTGGCTGTCATGCGGGCGCCGCCTTCTACCCTGACCCAGCTGCGGCTGAGCACGTCGATGTTCGAATCGAATCGGTATTTTCTAGCCTGAAAACGCTCCCAGCGGGCGTCATCAACGAGTCCGACTTCCCTGCCGGTGGGCGTCAGCCTCAAGTCGGCGTTGTCGATCCGCAATAGCAGCCGATATTCCGCACGCGATGTGAACATTCGGTAGGGTTCAAGACAGCCCTTGGTAACCAGGTCGTCCACCATGATGCCGAGGTAGGCCTCATCGCGGCCGAGCGTCAGCGCCACCTCTCCGCCAACGGTTCTAGCGGCATTGATGCCGGCGATCAGCCCCTGTCCTGCTGCTTCCTCGTATCCCGACGTCCCATTGATCTGGCCGGCGAAGAACAAGCCGCCGATCCGGTGTGTTTCGAGGGTCGAGCGCAGCTCTGTCGGCTGGACGAAGTCGTATTCCACAGCGTAGCCAGGCCGCATGATTTCCGCGGACTCGAGCCCTGGCAGCGCGTGAATAAGTTCGCGCTGTGTTTCAGCGGGGAGGCTCATCGAGAAGCCGTTGATGTAGATCTCCTCGACGTCCAACCCTTCCGGTTCGAGGAACAGCTGGTGGCGTTCCCGGTGAGGGAACCTCATCACCTTGTCCTCGAGAGACGGGCAGTATCTCGGCCCGATTCCTGCGATTTGCCCGTTGTAGAGCGGCGAATCGCCGATGCGAGCGCGCACGAGCTCATGAACCCGATCGGTGGTGTGCAGCAGGTAACACAGGGCGACGTTCTTCGGCTGCTCGGTGGCCACGAACGAGAAGGCCATCGGCACTTCGTCGCCATGTTCCACGTGGAACACACCGCGCTTCACGCCATCTTCGAAGTCGATCGACTTCCGCGAAAGCCTGGGCGGCGTTCCGGTCTTCAGACGGCCCCAGCGAAAGCCAATCTCCTTGATCGACTCGGCAAGGTCGCGGGAGGGCGGCTCTCCGGCCCGGCCGGAGGGTTTTTGCTCGCGGCCAACGTGGATCAGGCCGTTCAAGAACGTTCCCGTCGTGATGACAAGCGACTTACAGCGGAAAACACGACCGTCCTCGAGGGCGAGGCCGGAGATCCTGCCACTTTCGTGCAAAATCCGCCCGGCGCGACCGATGATCCAGTGGATGTTTGGCTCGGCCTCGAGCGCGGCGCGGACCCACTCGCCGTATCGCGGCTTGTCGGCCTGGGCCCGGGGGGACCACACTGCCGGCCCGCGGGAGCGATTGAGAAGCTTGAATTGTATTCCCGTAGCGTCGATTGCGCGTCCCATCAATCCGCCCAGCGCATCGATCTCTCGGACCAGGTGTCCCTTCGCCGTGCCGCCAACCGCAGGATTGCAGGGCATGTGCGCGACGGTTTCTCGAGTGAGCGTGCAGAGGCCGACGCTGCGCCCCAGCTTCGCCGCCGCCCACGCCGCCTCGACGCCGGCGTGCCCGCAACCAATCACGATGACATCGAGATCACTCATGGACTTCGCACTTCTTGCAACTGATCGTTATGTGTGGCTTCCGAGGACACGGAGGAGTACGGAGAACGCGGAGAATACCGATCAGGAGAATACCGATCATACCGGGAACACGCCTCCCTGATTCAAGCATAACGAGAGCACTCTCCCTCCGTGCCCTCCGTACTCCTCCGGTGTCCTCGGAAGCTTACTTCCCGATACAGAAACGCTCGAAGATGTGCCGCAGCAGATCGTCGCTGGTTCGTTGACCGGTGATCTCCTGCAACGCCTGCGCGGCTTCCTGGAGATCGAGCAACGGGAATTCTTCGGGGACTTCACCTGCGAGCGCCGTGGTCGCGCGCGTCACGGCGTCGCGGGCGCGTTCGAGCAGCACGATGTGACGCGTGTTGGTGATCTGCGGTTCGTCGCGCAGCGGCTCGCTGGAGCTGAGCGTCGCGGCGATCGTCTCGATGAGTCGATCCAGGCCAGCGCCAGTCTTCGCAGACAATTCAACGGGCGTGCCGCGAGGTGGCTCGTCCGATTCCTCACGCGCGCAGGCGGACCCGCCACCCTGTAGCTCGTCCGATGGTTGACGGGCGGATGGGGGGAGATCGACCTTGTTCAGCACGATCACACGCGGTCGAGGGCCAGTGGCGGTCAGCAGATCGCGATCGTCGTCATTCAGCGGCCGCGATCGATCGAGCACCACGATCACCAGGTCCGCAACCTGTATGGTGTCGCGCGCGCGGGAGACGCCCTCCTGCTCCACCACGTCTACCGTGTCGCGCATGCCGGCCGTGTCGATGAGCGACAGGGACAGCCCGCCGATGTCGGCGCGTTCAGTCAGCAGGTCGCGCGTCGTGCCTGGGATTGCCGTCACGATCGCGCGGTTCGTGTTCAACAGCGCGTTGAACAGGCTCGACTTGCCCACGTTCGGCGCGCCGACGATCGCCACCTGCGCGCCCTCGCGCACGAGGCGTCCGCGCGACGCCTGGGCGAGCAGCGCGTCGATCTGCGCCACCAGCGCCGCGAGCGACGTCCGCGCCTCCTGCGGCGCCACGAAGTGGTATCCCTCCTCCGGGAAATCCAGCGACGCTTCGAGCTTGGCGATCACCTCGAACAGCGCCCGTTCGATCTCGCCGATGCTCCGCGTCAGCGTCCCTTCGAGCTGATCGAACGCCGCGCGCGCCTGCAGCGGCGTGACCGCGTCGATCAGATCGGCCACCGCCTCCGCCTGGATCAAGTCGATCTTGCTGTTGAGGAAAGCCCGCAGCGTGAACTCACCCGGCTCCGCCATCCGCGCACCGGCATCAACCGCCGCGCGAACGATCGCGTTGAGAATCACCGGGCTGCCGTGCGCCGAAATCTCGACCACGTCTTCGCCGGTGTACGACGCCGGCCCCTTGAACACGGTGACGACCGCGCGATCGCGGACGTCGGGCGCGACCTGTCCCTCCTTCTGCCCGCTACGGGGCGAATTTCTCGACCTGACCCCAACGATCGCTGCGAAGGTGGATTGTCTTGGAGTGAAGGGCTTGGTGCGGCCGGTGAGATCGCCGGCGATGCGCTCGGCGTCTGGGCCGCTCACGCGCACCACGCCGATCCCACTTCGCCCAGGCGGGGTCGCGATCGCAACGATGGTATCGGACGTGGAAAACACGGGCCGGGGGAATGATACTTGCCGGGGTCGGCAATGCGTGCCGGGGGGATGGATGCGTGCCGGGGGGACGGATAGACGCCGTGGTAATAGACTCGGGCCGGGGAAGAACTTCCCGGCAAGAAGCGCCATCCCCGGCAGGGAGTGCCGCCCCCGGATGGTTACTTGACGGAGATAATGACGGTTTTCTCGAACGCGTCGCCGATGCTCTCGGACGTCACCGACTCGATCTCCGCGACCGCGAGATGCACGATGCGCCGTTCGTAGGGATTGAGCGGGCCAATCTCCTGCGCCAGGCCGGTGTCTTTCGCTTTGCCGCCAAGGAACAGCGCCATTTGCCGCAGTTCATCGTCTTTCCCCTTGCGGTAGCCCATGCAGTCCACCACCAGCCGCTTGCCCTCGGTGGCTTCGTTGCGGAACACCGCCGCCACGATGTGCTGGAGCGACGCGAGCGCTTCGCCCTGACGGCGAATCAGTATGTTGCCGTCCTCGCCTGTGAGGTTGATGCGGACGCCGTCGGGCATCTCCTCGGCCGCCGCCTCGAGATCGAGGTCCATCGCGTCGACGACTTTCTGCACGAACTCGGTGATGTCTGAGGTGGCCATATCGTTTGCGTTGTCTCTTTCAGTGCCTTCTGTGGCCGTGGTCTCTTGCTGTTCTGCGCCTTCTGCGGCCCTGGGCTATTTCTGCGGCCCTATTTTGCGCCAGCTTTCACCGGCGCGCCAATCAGATAGTTGGTGAAGTATTGCTGGACAATCGTGAACAGCGTGCTCACCACCCAGTAGAGCACCAGGCCGCTCGGGAACGAGAACGACATCGCCGCGAACATCAGCGGCATGAACATCATGATCTTCTGCTGTGTGGGGTCGCCGGTGGCCGGCTGGATCCGCATCTGCCAGAACTGCACGCCGCCCATCACCACCGGCAGGATGAAGTACGGGTCCGGCGCCGACAGGTTGGTGATCCAGCCCGCGAAGTTCGCGCCGCGGATCTCGATCGCCATCTGCAGCATCGAGTAGAAGGCGATCAGGAACGGCAGCGTGAGGAGCATCGGCACGCAGCCACTGGCGGGGTTCACGCCCTTGGACTTGTACAGCTCCATGACCTCGGTGTTCATCTTCTGCCGCTCGGGGTCGGTGATCTTGTACTTGGCGTAGCGCTCCTGGATCGCCTTCATCTGCGGCTGGATTTGCTGCATCTTCCGCATCGAGACGACGCTCTTGTGACGGAGCGGGAACATCGCCAGGTTGATCAGGATCGTCAACACGACGATCGACCAGCCCCAGTTGCCGACGAAGCCCTGCACCCACTTCAGCGCGCCGAGCAGCGGCACGGCGAGCCAGGAGAAGATGCCGAAATTGATCGCGCGCGTCAGCTCGGGATCGATCTCGCGCAGCTCCTCGAAGACCTTCGGGCCGTAGAAGAACCGCAGCGACGCCTGCGGCTGCTGGAAGCGCACCGCGTAGTTGACGTACTTGCCGATGATCGCCGGGTCGCTTTCGAGCGGCACGTGTTGCGGCCGGAACTCAATCCTCACCTGCCGGCTCTCATCGTCATTGAGCAGGATCGACGCGAAGTAGTGATCGTCGACGCCGGCGTACTTGAACGGCCCTTCCAGCGATCCGCTCGCGCTGGGATCCTGCCGCTCGACGTCGCCGTCGCGATAGACGATGGCTTGTGCCGGCAGCGTGTAGGCGGGCGAGAAGAACGATGTCGGCGGCGTGCGCGCGATGTCGTCGCCGAGGCCGGGGCCCCAGTGAATGGTGGGATTGAGCGGCTGGCCGCCGCTCTGCACATCGGCACCGAAGGTGACGACGTAACTGGTCGGCTCGAGTGCGAACGTCTTCCTGACGTTGAAGCCGTCGGACGAGGCGGCCTCGAACACGATGGTTTGCGGCGCGGCGGTGGCGTCCACGGCGGTGGTGGCGGGCGCGCCGTTCACCGTGACGCGATAGGTCGCGTTATTGATCCGATCGCTCGTCGCCTGGTCGTCCACGGTGAGCGTGAACGGCCTCGTCGTCTCGTCGCCTGCCCCGCCCGGTACCAGATCGAGCGGCTCACCGGCGTCGTTCCTGAACTCTTTCAGGATCCAGTGCACGAGCGTGGCGCCCCGATTCGAAAACACCGCCCGCACCTTCGTCGTCTCGACGACGATCTCGCGCGATTCGACATCCCCAACCGTCATCACCGGCCCTGCCGGCGTGGCAGCACCGGCACTACTTGTCGGTGCCTCGGGTGCCGCAGGTGCCTGAAGTGCCGCGGTGGGTGCCTGAGTGCCGGGTGCCGGTGTGGTGCCAGGTGCGCGGGCAGCTTGCCCCGCTGAAGCGCCGCTCGCATTACCCAGCGGCGCGGAGGGTGGCGGAGGCATCACAAAGCGCTGGAATAGGAACAGCACCAAGAAAGAGAGCGTGATCGCGAGAAGGACGCGGCGTTCCATTTAGACGAAGGGATCCTGAACTTGAGAATGGGAAGTGGAAAAGGGGACGGGGTCGTAGCCGTGGCCACCGAACGGGTGGCAGCGGCACAATCGCTTCGTGCCGAGCCATCCGCCGCGCACGACGCCGTGGCGCACGATCGATTCCGACATGTAATCGGCGCAGCCGGGCGTGTAGCGGCAACTGCCCGCGAACAACGGCGACAGCGTGAGCTTGTAGAGACGAATCAGGCCGAGCGCGACGCTACGCATTCACGCGCTTCCTCGACTTTTCGAGCAGCGATTGGAATTCCGATTCGACGCGCTCATACGGTGCCCCCAGCATTTCCCGGCGCGGCACCACCACCACGTCCAGCGCGGCGGCGGGCTTGTGGTGGCGAAACAACTCGCGCACCAGCCGCTTGGCGCGATTGCGTTCTACGGCGCCGCCCATCTTTCTCGTCGCGGCGATGCCGAGTCGCGCGAGTCCTTCCTCGCGTTCCCTCGTGAACATGGTCATGAGGCGTCCGGAGCGCTTCGTGCCGGTCTTGTAGATGAGCTCGAAGTCGGCCCGCTTTCGGACGTGCTCCGCGGGCCGGAAGGATGTCACTTCTCGTCTGAAACAGTGAGGCGCTTGCGCCCCTTGGCGCGGCGGCGCTTCAACACCTGGCGGCCATCCTTCGTCGCCATGCGCACCAGGAAGCCATGCCGCTTGGCGCGACGGCTGGTGTTCGGTTGAAACGTTCGCTTGCCCTTCTTCGATCTAGCCATTTTTCTCCTCGGGTCGAACTAACGATTATAGCCGGGACGCACCACCCGGGATCGGGAAGATCCCCGGGGGTCAGGATTTTTCCTGCTTCCGCTGCCCGACCCGGATCCGGAGCCCCAATCCTGCTAAAGTTGTCCCTTCCCTCAGGCGTGCCAAATGGCGTCAAACCATGTGCCCGAAAGTTTTCCACACCTGTGGAAAACGTTGTGGAAAAGCCAACGATTCTTTACTTCTAAGTCCTTATCTAATAGGTATTTGCAGGAAAAATGGCGACCGCGACCATTTGGGACCACGTCCTCAGCCGTATCGAAGGTCAGGTCGGCAAACACAGCTTCTCGACGTGGTTCAAACCTACCTCTCTTCTAGCCGATGCCGGCCAGAGCCTGTCGATCAGGGTGCCGAATCCCCTGTTCGTCGAGTGGCTTCCCAAACACTACTCGGTGGTGTTAGCCGAGGCGCTGCGCGAGGTAGGCCGCGCCGAGGTGAAGTTGGTGTTCGTGCCGGATGCCCCTGGCGCCTCAGAGGAGCCCCGGACGGCCGCCCCTCCACCATCCATTGTCAGAGGTAAGCCAGAGAATCAGCCGCAGTTCTCGGGGCTGACAGAGACCGAGGAGGCCGATGCCGGCTCGGAGCCCGTTCGCGTGGGCAGCCTCATTCCCCGTTACACGTTCGACTCATTCATCGTCGGACCCTCGAACCAGTTTGCGAATGCGGCATGCCGGGCGGTGGCAGAAACGCCGTCGCGGTCGTACAACCCGCTCTTTATTCACGGCGGCGTGGGCCTGGGCAAGACGCACTTGATGCACGCAATTGGGCACTACGTGGTGCAGCACCATCCAGGCCTCGCGTTGACCTACATCTCATCAGAGCGCTTCATGAACGAGATGATCAACGCCGTGCGCTTCGATCGCATTCTCGATTTCCGATCGCGCTACCGAAGCGTCGATGTGCTGTTGGTTGACGACATCCAGTTCGTGTCGGGCAAGGAAGGCACGCAGAACGAGTTCTTCCACACGTTCAACGCGCTGCACGACGCGCAGAAACAGATCGTCATCAGCAGCGACCGTCCTCCCCATGAAATTCCCGCCCTGGAAGAGCGGCTGCGGTCGCGATTCGAGTGGGGATTGATCGCCGACATCAATCCGCCCGACATCGAGACGAAGGCGGCGATCCTCAAGAAGAAGGCAGAAGGCGAAGCGGTGCCGCTGCCCGACAACGTGGCGATGTACATGGCCACGCGCATCAAGACCAACATTCGCGAGCTCGAGGGCTCGCTGATTCGCCTGATTGCGTATGCCTCGCTGACGAGCAAGCCGCTGACGATCGAACTGGCGCAGGATGTGCTGAAGAACGTGCTCGATCACGACGAGAAGGCCGTGACGATCGAGCAGATTCAGAAGTTCGTCGCCGAGTATTACCAGCTGAAACTGAGCGAGCTGAAGTCGCGCAATAACTCCAAGTCGGTGGCGATGCCACGCCAGGTAGCGATGTATTTGTGCAAGTCACTCACGCACGCATCGCTGCCGGAGATCGGCCGGAGTTTTGGCGGCAAGCACCACTCGACAGTGATTCACTCGATCAAGAAAGTCGAAGAGATGCGGAAGAAGAGCGGCGACTTCAACAAGCAGGTGACCACGCTCATGGACTCGATCAAGTAGCAATCGGCAATCAGCAATCAGAAAAGACAAGAGTTTTTACCTGATTGCTGGTTGCTGACTACTGATTGCTGCTGATTTCCACAGCCCTGCTGTGCATGGATTGTTGGCCCTGCGGATGGGGCGAAAGACCTCATAAAATGCCGCCGAACACACACGGTCCATCCACAGAAATATGCACAGTTTAAGTGGCTGATTTTAAAGGCTTTATTCTTTATGGAAATTTCGTAAACAGCACCTACTTCCTGTATACTTTTATATCTTCGCCTTTTACTCAAATCTCAGAGGTTAAGCAGGGCTTATGGAACTGGTCGCCAGGAAAGCCGATCTTGTGCGGGAACTGCAATTTTTCCAGCAGATCGTTGAGCGCAAGAACACGATTCCAATCCTGGCCAACGTGTTACTCGAAGGCACGGGCAACGAAGTGACGTTGTTGGCGACCGACCTCGAGGTGGCGCTGCGCAGCCGTTGCGAAGCGGCGGTGAGCAAGCCCGGCTCGGTGACGCTCCCGGCGAAAAAGCTTTACGAAGTGGTTCGCGCGCTGCCTGATGGGGACGTGAACATCGAAACCGACAAGGGTGGCAACGGCGTGAAGGTGTCGGGTGGGCAGTTCAGCTCGAAGATGCCGACGTTGCCGCGCGAAGATTTTCCGAGCCTGCCGGAAGCCGGCGGCGGCGTGAAGGCGACCATCGATGGCAAGTCGCTGCAGCAGATGGTCACGAAGACGCAGTTCGCGATCACCGGTGAAGACACGCGCTTCTACCTGAATGGCGCACAGTTCGTGCTGAAGCCCGAGGACATGACCTTCGTGGCCACCGACGGTCATCGCCTGGCGCTCGTGAACGTGAAGCACAACGGCGCCAAGGGCGACGACATCAAGGCGATCCTGCCGCGCAAGACGCTCGCGGAGCTCGGTCGGCTGCTGTCCGACGGCACGACCAACGTCAACTACGAGCGCGGTGAAAATCACCTGTTCTTCGAGATCGGGCCGCGGCTGTTGATCTCGCGCATGATCGACGGCCAGTTCCCCGCCTATGAGCGCGTGGTGCCGAAGGGCAACGACAAGCGCGTCGAGTTCGAGCGCGACCGGTTGACGCAGGCGGTGCGCCGCGTGTCGATCCTGTCGAACGAGCGATCGCGCGCGGTGAAGATGGTGCTCGACAAGGGCAAGGTCGAAGTCACATCGAGCAGCCCGGAGTTTGGCGAAGCGCGCGAGCCGATCCCGGTCGAATACGACGGTCCGTCGATGACGATCTGCTTCAACGCGCAATACGTACTGGATTTTCTCGGCGTCGTGGAATCGGAAGTCGTTGCACTCGAACTCAAGGACGAAGTCAGCCAGGCGGTGATGAAACCCGTGGGCGCAGACGGTTACGACTACACCTACGTGATCATGCCGATGCGAGTGTGATGTCAGTCTGAGCATGTCTACGGGTAAAGAAACGAGAAAAGTGGCAGAAACCGAACACACCAACGGCGCCAACGGCAACGGCGACAACGCCGAGTACGGCGCCGATAGCATCAAAGTTCTCGAGGGCCTCGAGGCAGTCCGCAAGCGCCCGGCGATGTACATCGGCTCCACGGGGCCGGCCGGCTTGCACCACCTCGTCTACGAAATCGTCGACAACTCGATCGACGAGGCGTTGGCCGGTTTCGCGACCGAAGTCAACGTCACGATTCACCTCGACAACTCGATCACCGTGATCGACAACGGCCGCGGCATCCCGACCGACATGCACGAGAGCGGGCGTCCAGCCGCTGAAATCGCGCTGACCGTCCTTCATGCCGGCGGCAAGTTCGAGAACAGCGCCTACAAAGTGTCTGGCGGCCTGCACGGCGTCGGCGTGTCGGTGGTCAACGCATTGTCGGAGCGCCTCGAGCTGGAAATCTGGCGCAACGAGCATACCCACCAGCAAAGCTACGAGCGGGGCAAACCGACGACGGATCTCGTCGTCACGGGCACCACCAAGCGCCGCGGCACGAAGGTCACGTTCAAAGCGGATGCACAGATCTTCGAAGTCATCGAGTTCAGCTTCGACACGCTGGCCGGCCGGTTGCGCGAGCTGGCGTTCCTGAACGCCGGCGTCACCGTCACGCTCGAGGACGAGCGCGAAGCGGCGAAGAGCCATCGCTTCCATTACGACGGCGGCATCGTCTCGTTCGTCGAACACCTGAACAAGAACAAGGGTGTGGTCAACGAGAAGCCGTTGTTCATGCAGGGCAACCGCGACGGCATCGATGCCGAGATCGCGGTGCAATGGAACGACGGCTATAACCCGCAGGAATTTTCGTTCGCGAACAACATCAACACGCACGAGGGCGGCACGCACCTCTCGGGATTCCGCGCCGCCCTGACGCGCACGATCAATGCCTACGCCACCAACAACAACCTGGCGAAGGACCTGAAAGACACGACGATCAGCGGCGACGACATCCGCGAAGGCATGACCGCGGTGATCAGCGTCAAGATCCCGAATCC
>JALDXK010000048.1:0-17109 GCA_032155105.1 Acidobacteriota bacterium | reverse complement strand
GCCGCCAACCGAGCCCGCATTGATCATGGGGTGGGTGCACGACAGTGGCGAAACGATGTTCGTAGGAGGGATGTAGGCCACAGATGAGACAGATAGCGCAGATCCAGACGGAGGCGATGTGGACATCCTGACGCGGCTCCAACCGTTGATCGGCCTCGTGGGCATCCTTGCGCTTGCCTATGCCCTGTCGACCAACCGCCGGGCCATCAGCCCGCGCATTGTCGGCTGGGGACTGGGACTCCAGGTCTTGTTCGCGCTGATCGTGTTGAAGACCGAGGCTGGCATCCTGGCGTTTCAGTGGCTCGGTGACAAGATCCAGGACCTGCTGCACTACTCGGTCGAGGGCTCGCGGTTCGTGTTCGGCCCGCTCGGCGACATCGCGATCTGGTCGAAGGTGATGAACGGCGCGCTCGGCGCGGAAGGCGGGCAGTACGCCATGATTTTCGCGTTCCAGATCCTGCCGACGATCATCTTCATCGCGGCGCTGTTCGCGATCCTGTACTACGTCGGCGTGATGCAAATCATCGTCCGCGCGTTCGCCGTGGTCATGAACAGAGTGATGGGGGCCAGCGGCGCCGAATCGCTGAACGTCGCGGCGAGCATCTTCATGGGGCAGACCGAAGCGCCGCTGACGATTCGCCCGTTCCTCCCGCGCATGACGCAGTCCGAGCTGATGACCGTGATGACGTCCGGCATGGCGCACATCTCCGGCGGCATCATGGCGGCCTACATCGCCTTCGGCATCGAGGCGCGCCACCTGCTGACCGCGGTGATCATGACCGCGCCCGGCACGCTGATGATGGCGAAGATGTTCGTGCCGGAAACCGAGACGCCGGAAACGCGCGGCTCCGTCACGCTGCAGATCGAGAAGACCGACGTCAACATCATCGACGCCGCCGGCCGCGGCACCGCCGAGGGGCTGCATCTCGCGATGAACGTCGGCGCGATGCTGATCTCGTTCGTGGCGCTGATCTTCCTCGTCAACGGCATCCTCGGCACCGTCGGCCTGTCGTTACAGATGATTTTCGGCTGGGTGTTTGCCCCGGTCGCGTGGAGCCTCGGCGTGCCGTGGCGCGACGCGGCCACCATCGGCAACCTGCTCGGCACGCGCATGGTGCTCAACGAGTTCATTGCCTTCGCGCAGCTCGGGGCGCTGAAGGACTCGCTCGATCCGCGCTCCTTCACCATCGCCACGTTCGCGTTGTGCGGCTTTGCGAATTTCGCATCGATCGGCATGCAGATTGGCGGCATCGGCGCGCTGGCGCCAACCCGGCGCGGCGACCTGGCGCGGCTTGGCATGCGGGCGATGCTCGCCGGCACGCTGGCCAACTTCGTCACCGCCATCATCGTGGGCTTCTTACTGTGAGTGCATTCGAACTGGCGAACGAGGCGGCCGACTGGCTGCGCCAGCGCGATTGCGGTGGCGCCGACGTCGCGGTCGTGCTCGGCTCGGGACTCGGTGACTTTGCGGATCATCTTGGCGCCGCCGTGAATATTCCTTACGGCGACATCCCACATTTTCCGGCGGCGCGGGTCATGGGGCATGCCGGCAAGCTGGTGGTGGGCACGCTGGCAGGTAAGAAAGTGCTGGCGCTGGCGGGCCGCGTGCACGTCTACGAAGGCCACGACATGCCGACGGTGACGTTTGCGATGCGCACGATCGCCCGCCTTGGCGTGCCGCGCGTGATCCTGACCAACGCCGCGGGCGGCATCAGCCCCAGGTGCGCACGCGGCGCGCTGATGGTGATCGACGATCACATCAACCTGATGGGTACCAATCCGCTGGTGGGACCCAACGACGATCGCTTCGGCCTCCGCTTCCCGGACATGACCTATGTCTATTCGCCGGCGCTGCGCGGGCTCGCCGATGACACGGCCAACGCGATCGGCGTGACGATTCAGCATGGCGTGTACGTCGCGGTGCTGGGCCCAAGCTACGAAACGCCTGCGGAGATTCGCGCGTTCCGCGCACTGGGCGCCGACGCGGTCGGCATGTCGACGGTACCGGAGGCGATCGTCCTGCGTCATATGGGCGTCGAAGTACTGGGCATCTCGTGCATCACGAATGCAGCGGCGGGCGTGTTCCCCGAGCCGTTGCATCATTCGGAAGTGATGGAGACCACCCAGCAGGTGAAAGGGCAGTTCATCGCGCTGCTCGAGGGCATCATTGGCCGCCTCTGACAGGCTCGTCGCCGCCGCGCGCGCCGCGCGAGAACACGCCGTCGCGGACTTTTCCGGCTTCAAAGTCGGCGCGGCGCTGGAAACCGCGGACGGACAGATCATCACCGGCTGCAACGTCGAGAACGCGAGCTACGGCCTCACCATCTGCGCCGAGCGGGTCGCGATTTTCAAGGCGCTGTCGGAAGGGCATCGCGCGTTCACACAGATCGTCGTGGTGGCCGACACCGCGTCGCCCACGCCGCCGTGCGGCGCCTGCCGCCAGATCATCTGGGAGTTCTGCGGTGATGTCGACGTGACGATGGCGAACCTCTTCACCGTCACTGCAACGCTGCGGATGAAGGACCTGTTGCCGTTGCCGTTCGACAAGCGCCTTCTCTAGTTCCGACCCGCGTCTCTTCCCGACAAGAGTTTCTTCCCGACCAGAGTTTCTTCCCGTTATGATCGCTTGAATGCTTCCGACGATCGCGTGGAGCGATGACGACATCGTGATGGTCGATCAGCGCAAGTTGCCCGGCACCGAGGTGTACGTCACGTGCAAGAGTGTCAACGACGTGGCCAAGGCCATCAAGACCATGGTGATTCGGGGCGCACCGGCCATCGGCGTCTGCGCGGCGATGGGCCTCGCGCTCGGCGCGGCGCGCAGCAAGGCCACCGGCACCAAGCAGTTCACCACCGAGTTCCAGCGCCACTGCGACCTGCTGGCCGCGACGCGGCCGACCGCCGTGAACCTGTTCTGGGCGATCGAGCGGATGAAACGGACGTTCTCGGACGGCGCGCTCGCCGGCGAGTCGGTCGATCAGTTGAAGGCGCGGCTCCGTGCCGAGGCCGATCGCATTCACGATGACGACGTCGCCAGCTGCCGGGCCATCGGGGTCCACGGCGCCGCGCTCGTGCCGGCCGAAGCCAGCATCCTGACGCATTGCAACGCCGGCGCGCTGGCCACCGCCGGCTACGGCACCGCGCTGGGCGTGATTCGCGGCGCGGTGGAAGCCGGCCGCAAGGTCCGCGTGCTCGCCGACGAGACCCGGCCGTTCCTGCAGGGCGCGCGGCTCACCGCCTGGGAACTGGTGAAGGACGGGATCGAGACGACGGTGATCACCGACAACATGGCCGGCGCGATCATGCGCATGGGCGACGTCGACCTGGTCGTGGTGGGCGCAGACCGCATCGCCGCCAACGGCGACACCGCCAACAAGATCGGCACCTACTCGGTGGCCGTCCTGGCCCGGGAGCACGACATTCCGTTCTACGTGGCGGCGCCGTGGTCGACCATCGACCTGTCGACGCCGGATGGCGACGCGATTCCGATCGAGGAGCGCGACGCGCGCGAAGTGACCCACGTCGGCCACAACCAGCTCGCGCCCGAAGGCGCAAAGGTGCGCAATCCGTCGTTCGACGTGACCCCAAGCAAGTACATCACCGCGATCATCACCGAACGTGGCGTCTTCCGTCCGCCGTTCATCGACAGCCTCGCCAATGCTGGTCCTGGGAATTGAAACATCGTGCGATGAGACGGCGGCCGCGTTAGTCCAGGACGATCGAGGTCACTGGACCATTCGCTCGAACGTCGTGGCGTCACAGGTCGATATCCACCGCGAGTGGGGCGGCGTGGTGCCGGAACTGGCCTCGCGGCAACACGTGCGCGACATCTGCGGCGTGGTCGAGCGCGCGCTGGCGGAGGGCCAGGCCGGGTGGACCGATGTTGACGCGATTGCGGTGACGCAGGGGCCGGGCCTGGTGGGGTCGCTCCTCGTCGGCGTCTCGTTCGCCAAGTCCGCGGCGTGGGCGCTCGACAAGCCGCTCGTGGCCGTGAATCACCTCGCCGGCCACATCGAATCGATCTGGCTCGAGCATGGCCCAATTGCGCTGCCCGCCGTCGTCCTCGTCGTCTCGGGCGGTCATACCAGCCTCTACCTCGTCAAACGCGAAGGCGAGTACACGCTGCTCGGCCGGACGCGCGACGATGCGGCCGGCGAAGCCTACGACAAGGTCGCCAAGCTGCTGGGGCTCGGCTATCCCGGCGGTCCGATCCTCGATCGGCTGGCGGCCGAGGGCGACGACGTGGCGATTCGGTGGCCCGGCACGCGGCTGACCAATCCCGATCGCAATGCGCCCGAACGCGACGGGCGCTTCGACTTCAGCTTCAGCGGGCTCAAGACCGCGGTGTTGCGTCACGTGCGGCAACGGCAGGCGGCGCTTGGCGTCGAACAGCTGCCGTCCGCGGAAATCACCGACCTTGCCGCCAGCTTCCAGCGCCGCGTGGTCGAGACGCTGATCGATCGCGCGTTCTCGGCGGCGCGGTGGCATGGAGCGAAGTCGATCGGCATCGCCGGCGGCGTGTCGGCCAACTCGCGGCTGCGGCGCGACGCGCTCGCCAAGTCGGAGCGCAGCGAGATCCCCGTCTACATCCCGCGGCTGGCGCTGTCGACCGACAATGCCGCGATGATTGCTGCCGCAGGCCTGCGACAGCTGGCTGCGGGCCGCCTCGCGCCCGCCGATCTCAATGCGGCAGCCTCACTGCCTCTCTAATCAGACACTCCCACACACGACCATGAAGTCACACACCGAGTACCTGACGTTCAACATCCCGGCGCGCATGGGCTTCGAGAACATCACGCCGAAAGTCGATGCGGCTGTGCAAAAAAGCGGCGTCACGGAAGGCCTCGTCCTCGTCAACGCGATGCACATTACCGCGTCGGTGTTCATCAACGACGACGAGAGCGGCCTGCATCGCGACTACGCGAAGTGGCTGGAGGCACTGGCACCCTTTGACGCCTCGCCGGAACGTTATGCGCACAACCGGACCGGCGAAGACAACGCCGACGCGCACATGAAACGCCAGATCATGGGTCGGGAAGTCGTTGTCGCGATCACGAAGGGGAAGCTCGACTTCGGTCCGTGGGAGCAAATCTTCTACGGTGAGTTTGACGGCAAGAGAAACAAACGAGTCCTGATCAAGGTGATCGGAGATTGAGTTGCTCCGAGTGCGTCGTGGTCTCGGTGGTTGACGTCTGTGGCTAGAGAATACCCCGTGCACCCGGTGGTCGGCGTTGGCGCGGTGGTGGTGCGCGACGGCCGCGCGCTGATCGTCCGCCGCGCGCACGAGCCGCGCAAAGGAGAGTGGTCGCTGCCGGGCGGGCTGCTCGATCTTGGTGAATCGCTGGTGGATGCGGCACGGCGCGAAATCAAGGAGGAGACCGGCCTCGACGTCGACGTCGGGCCGATCATCGAGACCTTCGATCGTGTGCACCGCGATGCCGAGGGACGCATCCGCTATCACTTCGTGATCGTCGACTTCGTGTGCTGGTCGGACCGCGGCGAGGCCGTGGCCGGCTCGGACGCCGCGGACGTGGCCTGGGTGACGCTGGGCGAGATCGATCGCTACGGCGTGAACGCGCATGCGAAGGCGGTGATCGAGAAGGGCTTGGCGTATCATCAACGGTGATGACCCTGTCGCGAGAAGCCGCCTGGAACCTGCTGACCGAGTGGACCGAGAGTGAGAGCCTGCGCAAGCACGCGCTCGCGGTTGAAGCCGCGGTGCGCGGCTACGCGCGACAGCAGGGCGCCAACGAAGAAGACTGGGCCGTGGTGGCACTGCTCCACGATTTCGATTACGAGCGCTATCCGACGCTCGGCGATCATCCGAACAAGGGCTGCGAGCACCTGCGATCGCTCGGCTATCCGGAATGGGTGATGCGCGCGATCCTGTCGCACGCCTCGGAGATCACCGGCGTGCAGCCGGAATCGCCGGTCGAGAAAACGCTCGTCGCCTGCGACGAGATTGCCGGCTTCGTGACCGCGGCGTCGCTGGTCCGGCCCAGCAAGAGCGTGCTCGACCTCGAGGCGAAATCCGTGATCAAGCGGATGAAGGACAAGGCGTTTGCCCGGCAGGTGCCGCGCGACCACCTGATTCGCGGCGCGGAACTCATGGGCCTGCCGCTCGAAGAGCATGTCACCAACGTGATTCAGTTCATGCGGTTGCAGGCCGACGCACTGGGGTTGCGCGGAACGCTCTAAGCAGTCCGCCCGTATACTCCACTGCACCCTCGATGATGCCAACGCCGGACCCCCAGGGCCAGCCAGACACCTTTACTCCCGCGGAACCACGGTTTGCGGGACCGGTCGTCAAGGCCGAGCGCCTCAGCGTTCGATACGGGAAGAACATCGCGCTGAACGATGTCACCGCGATCTTCCCGCAGGGCGCGGTGGGCCTGCTCGGCCCCAACGGCGCCGGCAAGAGCACGCTGCTCAAGTCGCTGCTCGGCTTCCTCGTTCCCGAACAAGGCTCGATGCGCGTGCTTGGCATGGACGTCGCGACGTCGGCGCTCGAGATTCGCGAGCGGATCGGCTACATGCCTGAAACCGACGCGCACATTCCCGGCATGAACGCGGTGTCGTTCGTGGCCTATTGCGCACAGCTGTCTGGCCTGCCGGCCGTGGACGCGATGCAGCGCGCGCACGAGGTGCTGTATTACGTTGGCCTCGGCGAGGCCCGCTACCGCAACCTCGAGACCTATTCCACCGGCATGAAGCAGCGTATCAAGCTGGCGCAGGCCATCGTGCACGATCCCGACCTGCTGTTCCTCGACGAGCCCACCAACGGCATGGACCCGAAGGGCCGCGACGAGATGCTCGAGCTGATCTACGACCTCGCGCACAACAAGAACGTCAACCTGATCCTGTCGTCGCACCTCTTGCCGGATGTCGAACACACCTGCGACTACGTGGTGGTGATGGACAAGGGCACCGTCGCCACGCACGGCTCGATCGATGCGTTGAAGGGGACCGCGGGCCGCGTCTACGAGTTGCGCATCAAGGGCGACCAGTCGCGATTCCTCGAGGTCCTCAAAGCCGCCGGCTACGAAGTGCACGACACGGACGAGGACATCCTGCGCGTGTTCATTCCCGGCGCCAACGAGGACAGCACCAGGACCCTCTTCACGCTGGCCGCACGCGAGCGCGTGCAGGTACGCCACCTGCGGCCCAGCATCCCGACGCTCGAAGACGTCTTCGCGCGCGCCGTTGGGGAGGCCTAGACCATGCCCATTCATGACCAGGGCTACCGGCGGTATCTCGGCGGCCGCGCCGCGCTCGGGCAGGCGTGGCGCGTGATGACCCGCGCCGGCGTGATGTCGCTCGTCACCAAGAGAGTCTTCCTCGGCCTGATGCTGTTCGCCTGGACCGGGTTCGTCGTTCGTGCGGTCCAAATCTACGTCTCGGCGACCTTCACGCAGGCCTCGTTCCTCGCCCCGAAAGGCGAGACCTTCCGCGAGTTCCTCGACCAGCAGGGCGTGTTCGTGTTCTTCGTGACGATCTACGTCGGGGCGGGCCTGATTGCCAACGATCGGCGCGCCAACGCGTTGCAGCTGTATCTGTCGAAGCCGATGACGAGCGCGGAATACATCGCCGGCAAGCTGGCGATCCTGTTCCTGTTCCTCGTCGCGGTCACGTTCCTGCCGGCCATGGCGCTGCTCGTGACGCAGGCGCTCTTCGCCGGCAACCTGACGTTCATCCGCAACAACATCTACCTGCTGCCGGCCATCACGCTGTATTCGCTCGCGCAGGTGCTGCTCGCCGCAACCACGATGCTGGCGCTGTCGGCGCTGTCGAAGAGCAGCCGCTTCGTCGCGGTGATGTATGCCGGGCTGTTCTTCTTCACCACGGCGCTCTTCCAGACGCTGCGCGGCATCACCGGCCGCAGCACGTTCGCCTGGCTGTCGCCAACGGCCGCGTTGCAGCAACTCGGCGACGTCATCTTCCGCCTCGAACCGCGCTATCAATTGTCGCCGGCCCTCGCGGCGCTCACCGTGATCGTGCTGATCGCCGGCTCGATCGTGATCCTGATGCGTCGCGTCCGCGGCGTCGAGATCGTGACATGAGCCTGCCGGGAAGTACTAAAGATCCGTCGGGAAATACATCGCCGTCGGGAAATGCATCCTCATCGGGAAACGCATTCCCGTCGGAGAGTGCGTCCCCGTCAAGCAGTGCCGCCCCGTCACGTAGTGCCCTCGTTTACGCCGAGGGCGTGTCCAAGTGGTACGGACAGGTGAGCGGCCTGAACAACGTCACCGTCTCGATTCCACCCGGGATCACCGGACTGCTCGGGCCGAACGGCGCCGGTAAGTCCACGTTCATGAAGCTGATGACGGGGCAGTTGAAGCCAAGCCAGGGCAGCATCCGCGTGCTCGGCGAGCCGATCTGGGGCAATCCGGCCGTCTACGATCGCATGGGCTTCTGTCCCGAGCAGGACGCATTTTACGATCGGATGACCGGCCTCGAATGGGTCACGGCGCTCGTGCGGCTGAACGGCTACAGCGAGACCGACGCCGATCAGGCCGCCAAGCGCGCCCTCGACCAGGTCGACCTGCTCGACGCCGCCGGCAAGAAGATCGGTGCCTACAGCAAGGGCATGCGACAGCGCGTCAAGATGGCGCAGGCGCTCGTGCACGATCCCGACCTGCTGATCCTCGACGAGCCGCTCACGGGCATGGACCCGTTGATGCGCCGCAAGACCATTCGGCTCATCAAGGACTGGGCCAAGGCCGGCAAACACATCATCGTCTCGAGCCACATCCTGCACGAGATCGAGTCGATGACCTCGAACATCCTCCTGATCAACAACGGCCGCATCGTCGCCGAAGGCAACGTCCACACGATCCGCGACCTGATCGACACGCACCCGCACACCGTCTACGTGCGCGGCGGGGATCCCCGCGCGTTGGCCCGCCGGTTCCTGGCCGAGGATGATGTGCTCAGCCTGAAGCTCGAGACCGGCGCCGTTGTGGTTGAAACAGCGCGGCCCGACAGCTTCTATGCGCGGCTGACTGAACTGGCCGCATCCGGCGAGGCCGGGCCGATCGACGAAGTGCAGTCGCCCGACGACAACCTGCAGGCCGTGTTCAAGTACCTGGTGAAACAATGAGCTCGCAGAAGATGACCTTCTTCAACGCCTCGAAGCGCGTCTTCGACCTCTCGCTCGGCGAGATGTTGTGGTCGCGTCGCACCATCTTCATGGCGCTCGTGGTCGGCGGACCGGTGCTGCTGGCGCTGATCGTCAGGGGCGTGGAGATGTTCGGCATGTCGGCGCTGCGCGTCAACGGCCAGCGCGTGGCCGGCATCGGTATTTTCGGCGTGATGATCTGGGTCCTTTTCCTGCGCTTCATCGTCCCGGTGCTCGGCGTGTTCTACGGCACCGCGCTGATGGCCGACGAAGTCGAAGACAAGACCATCACTTACCTGTTCACGCGCCCGATTCCGCGCGGCGCGGTCCTGGTTGGCAAGTACCTCGCGTATCTCGCGTGCACCCTGCTCGTCGTGCTGCCGTCGGTGATGATCGTCTACTTCCTGCTGGTGCCGTTCTCGCAGATCCCGGCCACGTTCGGCGCGTTGGTCACGGACCTGAGCCTGCTAGCGCTGGGCCTGGCCGTGTACGGCGCCGTGTTTGCGTTCGTTGGCGCCTTCTTCAAGCGGCCGCTGGTCATCGGGCTGGTGTTCGCGTTCGGCTGGGAGCAATTCGTGCTCGCACTGCCGGGCTCGACCAAGCAGTTCACCATCGCCTACTATTTGCAGGCCCTGGTGCCCCACGCGATGCCGTCGGACGGTGTCGCCAGCCTTCTCCAGGGGATGTTCCAGGAATCGCCGCCAATCCTCGTCTGTTTGGCGTGGCTTTTCGCATATTTGGCCGGATTTTTGTATCTGGCAACCCGGGTGGTGGAGCGGAAGGAATACATTCTGGAGCAGTAGGTTGGTGGGGCCACCTTCGGTCCTCACAAATCACGGCGCCGATGGAACTTAGCCCCCTGTGGGGTTCGTATAACGTTTTAGGGAGACTCGCATGTCGCATAAGACGCGGTATTTCGTGGCGATTTCGGGCGCGATTCTAGCGATTGGCCTGGGGACCGGCCTCGTAGCGTCTTACATGGGATTGCCGGTGTCGGTGTTTTCGAGCGCCGCCGGGCCCGACGAGCTTCAGTATGTGCCCGCCGACGCTGCCGTCGTGGCCTACGCCAACGTGCGCGACGTGATGAACTCCGAGTTCCGCCAGCGGTTCAAGGAAATCGGACCCTCCGAAGACCAGAAGAACGAATTCGAAGAGAAGACCGGCCTCGATTTCGAACGCGACATCGATTCGGTGGTGGCCGCGGTGCTCGCCAACAACAACCTGTCGACCAGACCCCAGAAGTCCTTCCTGATTCTCGCCCGCGGTCGGTTCGATGCGGCGCGTCTCGAAGCCCTCGCGCTCGAGCACGGCGCCCAGGTGAGCGACTACCAGGGTAAGCGCCTCATTACGCATCACGACGCCGACAACGCCGCCGACACCATCGACGACGACATGGGCGTGGGCTTCGTGGAAGCGGACCTGATTGCCTTCGGCAGCGTGCCGTCGGTGCGCGCCTCGATCGATGCCCGACGCGAGAACCGCAACGTCGTGTCCAACAACGACATGATGAAGCTTGTGAACGAACTCGACAACTCCAACGCATGGGCGGTGGGCCGCTTCGACGCCATCGCGAACCAGGCGGGCCTGCCGAGCGAACTTCGGGCGCAGATGCCTCCCATCACCTGGTTCTCGGCCGCCGGCCATGTGAACGGCGGCATCAGCGGCCAATTCAAGGCGGAAGCCACCGACGATGCCTCGGCGCAGAATCTTCGCGACGTAATGCGCGGCTTCCTGGCGATGGCGAAGATGCAGGCGGGCAGCAAGCCCGGGATGCAGCAGCTGGCCGATTCGCTGGTCCTCTCGGGTGAGGGCAAGACGGTGGCGCTGCAGTTCTCGATCCCCACCGAAGTGATCGACGTCCTCGAGGGCCTGGCCAAGGGCCGAAAAGGCATTCAGCAGTAGTTAAAAATTAAAAGTTAAAAGTGGAAAATTGGGCGGTGCAAATGCACCGTCCTTTTTCATGTACTATCCGCGCGTGGGCGAGCACGTGTTCTTCTACGGCACCCTCATGTCGCCGTTCAACCGTCCCGGGCGGCAGCGGATTACCCCGAAGCTCACCTTTACCGGCCGCGGCACCATGAAGGCGGCGCTCTTCGACCTCGGCATCTACCCGGCCGCGGTGCCGGCAGACGACGACAGCCGCGTGTGGGGCGAGGTCTACCAAACGAGCGACGCGCCAGCGGTGTTGGCGGTGCTCGACGAGATCGAAGGCCATCGTCCGAGCGAGCCGGATCGCAGCCTCTATACGCGCGTGCTGACGGATGTGACGCTGGAAGACGGGCGGGTTGAAAAGGCGTGGGCGTATTTCTACAACGCACCACTCGGGCGCGCGCAGCGCATCGAGTCAGGCGACTATCTGGAACACCTGAACGCCCGGTAATGGCTGTAGCAGACTGAATAATCGGCGCCGAATCGGCGTCAATCGGTGGCCTACGGCTTGTCGTCGAGGGTGATGCCGCTGCTGTTGGCGGCCTTCTGCTTGGCCAGCGCATCCACGAAGTGCTGGATGGCCGCCGCGACGCGCTCGGCTGGTTCGATGAACTGGACGCCTGAGCGGTAGGTGATGATGTCCTGGTCCACGTCGCTGATGCGTGAGTGGGCGATTCGCCCCTTCACGACGACCGAACGGTCGCCGAGTGTGAGGCGAAAATCGTGCAGCGAATCCAGTTGAAGCGGAAAGCTGGTCTCCACCTGCATCCCGCCATGACTCATCTGGCGGATCGCAGATGGTTGAAAGACCATTACCTCGCCGTGCAGCGCTCCCAGGAATTCGACGCGCTCGGAATCCCGCTTGTCCGAGGCCATTCGCTCGAGATTATAGCGTAGGCCTCACCGTTGACGTAGGTCAGGATCGGCAGGCGGCGCGTAGCCGGATCGAGCTGCAACATCTGCATCACCTGGCACGCTTCTTCGTCGTCTGGCGCGAAGCACAGGACGATGAGATCGGGGCGGCGCTGGCGAATCGCGATATACGGCGTCGCGTCCTTTTCGAGAAAGTCGACGCGGAAACGATTGGAGCCCAGTGCGGGCTCGATGCCCAGGAGGGCCTCCGGACCTGCGCCGATGACCAGAGCTTTCGGCATTGGACTGCTGCTCGTGACCTGTGCGTAGGCGGAAGTCATAATTCGTCTCCTGCCACAGTCCATACAAGAAGCAAGCCATACAAAATCGGCCTTTCTCTGCCTTGAAAAAGCTCAAATATGCAACTCGAGAAGGACATTAAGCGACACTAAAAGTCACTAGAGATTGACAATTTGTGTCCACTGCTCCGCGTCCGCATATGATCGGCGGATGAATTTTGCCAACTATATCGACGGCCGCTGGGTGTCCTCGGCAGCTGGCGACACGCTTGAAAACCGTAACCCCGCGAACACGCGTGAGCTAGTCGGGCTCTTTCCCGATTCCAGTACCCAGGACGCCGAGGCCGCCATCGCCGCGGCCAAGCGCGCCTTCGCCTCGTGGCGGCTCGTGCCGGCCCCCAAGAGGGCGGAAATCCTGTTCAAGGCCGCGCAGATCATCGCGTCACGCAAGGAAGCGTTTGCGCGCGACATGACGCGCGAAATGGGAAAGGTGCTCGACGAAACGCGCGGCGACGTCCAGGAAGCCATCGACATGACCTACTTCCTGGCCGCGGAGGGCCGCCGCCTGCACGGACAGACGGCGCCGTCGGAGCTGCGCGACAAGTTCGCGATGTCGATTCGCCAGCCGATCGGCGTGTGCTCGATGATCACGCCGTGGAATTTTCCGATGGCGATCCCGTCGTGGAAGATCATCCCCGCGCTGGTGTGCGGCAACACCGTGGTGCTCAAGCCGTCGGAGTTGACGCCGCTGTCGGCGCTCCATTTCGTCAAGGTGCTCGAGGAGGCCGGCGTGCCGCCCGGCGTGGTCAACATGGTGACCGGCGGCCCCGCGGTCGGCGAGACGCTCACCGTGCACCCTGATGTCGCCGTGGTGTCGTTCACCGGGTCTACCGCGGTCGGCAAGCTGGTGAACCAGAACGCCGCCCCACACTTCAAGAAGGTGCACCTCGAGATGGGCGGCAAGAACCCGATCATGATCATGGACGATGCGCACCTCGAGCTGGCGCTCGAGGGCTGCCTGTGGGGCGGCTTCGGCACGACGGGGCAGCGGTGCACCGCCGCCAGCCGCGTGATCGTGCATGAAAAGGTGCACGACCGTTTCGTCGAGCAGTTCGTCGCGCGGGCGAAAGCGCTGCGCGTGGGCAATGGGCTCGATCCGAAGACGCAGGTCGGTCCGTCGATCAGCGAGAAGCAGTTACAGAAGGTGATGTCGTATGTCGAGATCGGCAAGCAGGAGGGCGCCACTCTTGCCTGCGGCGGAGCGCGCCTGGCCGGCGGCGACTACGATCACGGGTTCTTCCACGAGCCGACGATTTTTACCGGCGTGACCCCGACGATGCGGATCGCGCGCGAGGAGATTTTCGGGCCTGTGGTGTCGGTGCTGAAGTGCGCCTCGCTCGACGAAGCGGTGGCGATCGGCAACGACGTCATCTACGGCCTGTCGGCGTCGATCTATACGCAAGACATCAATCGCGCCTTCCGCGCGATGCGCGACATGTATACCGGGATCTTCTACGTGAACGCGCCGACGATCGGCGCCGAGGTGCACCTGCCGTTTGGCGGCACGAAGGCGACAGGCAACGGCCACCGCGAAGCCGGCCTGGCCGCGCTCGATGTGTTCTCAGAGTGGAAGTCGGTCTACGTGGATTTCAGCGGGAAGCTACAGCGCGCGCAGATTGATACCGAAAGCTTGTAAACCCCGAGGACACGGAGGAGTACGGAGGACACGGAGGCTGAAAAAGACGAAAGGCACGAAGACCGTAGTCTCCGTGCCCTCCGTACTTCTCCGTGCCCTCGGGGGCGTCAGAATTTCACGCGCACCCCAAGGAATGCCCGGCGCGGTTGCACCCAGAGGATCTCCTCGCCGAACGCGTTCGAGCCCTGGCCGGCCACGAGGTCCTGTTCGCGGACCGCGCTCTGGTTGTTCAGGACGTTGAACAGGTCGACGAAGAACTCCGCTGCGAAGTCACCGTTGATCCGGCGGTTGTACTGCGCGCGCAGGTCGATCTGGCCCCACTCGGGGTTGGTCAGCGAGCCAACCGAGTCGTCCGCCAGCCAGCGGTTGGTGTAGCCGGCGTACTCGAACGCCTCAGCCGTCGGCACGCGCACCGGCAGGTTGCGGCCCGACGCGAGGAACGTGCGGCTGGCCACCGTGCCCGAGTTCCAGTTGAACGTGCCACCCAGCTGCAGGCCCCAGTCGAACTGGTAGGACGCGGCGCCCTTCACCAGGTGACGGACCAGGCCGGGCTGCGTGCCGAACTGGTTCGGCGCCCGCGGATCGAGGTAATCCACGTCGCCCTGGAAGTCGGCGTTCGAGTCCGAGTTGGTGTTGCCCTTTGCGTCGTTCCAGTTGTAGGACATCAGCGCCTGCCAGCGATCGGCAAAGCGCTTGCGGAACACGAACTCCAGGCCGTGGAAGTCGCGCTTGCCGCCTTCGAGCGTGCCGATGACGAAGTTCGAGCCCGGGTTCTCGGTGTAACCGAAGTAGTCGTAGCCGAGGAACAGCGAGTTCGGATCGTCGGTCGGGCCGGGGTAGCCGTTCGGATCCGCGTAGAGCTCGAGGTCGTAGTCCTCGAGGATGTCGCGGGTGCGGCGGTTGAAGTACACCGCGTCGAAGCTCATGTTGTTGCCGAGATCAACCGCGTAGCCGAACTGCAGGTCGTCGGTGTACGGCGTCTGCGTGGTCGGCGAGAAGAACGCGTCCTGCACCGCCGGGCCACCGCGGGTGCGGTAGGTCACGAACTTGTTCAGCGACTGCACCCACACCTGCTCCTCGAGGATCGAGCCGGTGAGCGTGCCCGCGAAGTTGGTCATGTTGTTGCGGACCGGGTCGTAGTAACGGCCCCAGAACGCCGACGCCTTGTGCTTGCCGTTGCCGAACAGGTCGTAGGCGGCGCTCAGGCGCGGCGCGAATTCCCACGGGAACGTGTAGATGTTCTCGCCGGTGGTGGCGAAGTGCTCCCACCGCTCGGTGCGGAGGCCCAGGTTGAAGGTCAGGCGGTTGAGCGAGATCTCGTCCTGGACGAAGAAGCTGATGCCCTTCGAGAACGTTTCTTGCGGGCCGGTCGCGGCCTGGAAGTCGCGATCGTAATTGACGCCGCCCAGCGAATTGGCGGTGTTGAACAAGAGGCCGGCGCCGGCTTCGGCCTGGCTGATCACGCCGTTGCCGTCGCGGTCGTAGGCGGCATAGAACGCCCCGCGATCCGCGCTGGCGTCGATGGTCCTGATCAGGCCATTGAAGTCACTCGTGTTGGTGACGTCGAACTGCAACCCGGTCCAGCCGCCCGCCGCCACCTGCGCCGCGGTGACGCCGGCGCCGCGGTACTTGTCGGCCAGCGTCGTAAAGCCGACGGTGTCGATGTAGAGCGTGTCGCGGAAGTTGTCCGAGCGGTTGTACTCGAGGCCGCCCTTGAGCGTGTGCTTGCCCCACACGTGCTGCAGCGAGCCGCGGATCGCCTTGTTGTCGCGCTCGTCGATCAGGTCGCGCCCGAACCCGCCCACCTGCTCGTCGGTCAGCACGCGCGCGTCGGCGGTCTGGAACAGCACGTCGTTGCGCGAGGCGCGGATCGCCGAGAGGTCGGTCACTTCGCCGTTGTGCTTGTTGGCGCCGACCTCGAGAAGGGTGCCGCCCCACACGCGGGTGTAGGTGCCGCTGTAGCGGGCGCCGCCCTGCTCGCGGGCGCGGTCGCGCGCGTTGGTGATGTCGCGCTGGCGGCGGCCGCTGATTTCCGTCGGGTCGCTCATGTAGCTGAAGCTGACCAGGTCCGCCGTGCTCGCCGCCCAGCTGCCCTTCGCGAAGCCCTGGTGCTGCGTGTTGTCCACCGTACGCATGAACTCGTCGGTGTCGAGCGTCGACACATCGTCCATGCGATTCAAGTAGCGGTAGCTGCCGAAGAACCACGCCTTGTCGCGGAACAGCGGGCCGCCGAACGTGAAGGCGCTGTCCTTGGTCGAGAACTCTTCGCCGGGAGCGTTCTCGTTCTCGGCGACGAGGTTGCTGTTCTGGAAAAAGTAGTTCGCCGAGCCGGAGAAGGCGTTGCTGCCCGACTTGGTGACGACGTTCGAGATCAGGCCGGGCGCGCCAACGAACTCCGAGGGAATCGCGCCGGTGATGACGTTCTGTTCCTGGATGATCTCGGTGTTCAGGTTGGCGCCGAACGTGCCGGAGACCGGGTCGGTGACGTTGATGCCGTCGAAGTAATAGACGTTGTCGGCCGAGACGCCGACGTTGCCGCCGATGTCGCTGTAGTTCAGGCCCGAGCGCGCGGCGGGATTGCCCGACTGCGCCTGGTCATCCGGCAGCACGCCCGGCACCAGCTGCAGGTAACTCTGGTAGCTGCGTCCGGTCGGCAGCGACTCGGTGAGCTGCAACGTGATGTCCTGGCCGGTGATCGCATTGGTCACGTCGACGATCGGCGTGGTGGCGGTCACCTGCACGGCCTCGGTGAGGCCGGCAACCTGCATCGTGATGTTGAGCGCGGCCGTCTGGCCGGAGCGCACGAGGATCTGCGCGCGTTCCTGGTTCTGGAAGCCTGGGAGTTCGACCACGACGAGGTATTGCGTCGACGGCGCGAGGGCCTCGAGCGACGCTACGCCTTCGGCGTCGGTCACCACGGTGCGCTTGGTGATGGTGTCGGCCGCTGTGGCGGTGACGGTCACGCCAGGGAGGCGGCCACCGTCGGCATCCGACACGGTTACGGTAATAGTTCCGGTATTGCTGACCTGCGCGCTGGCGAGGGTCGCCACGGCGAGGATGAGAGCCACGACGGTGGCGCTCGTTTTCATACGCATACGTCCTACACTCCTTGAAAAGTGCCCGAAAACGGATTCGAACGATTGTTCAGAATAGGAAGATGCGTGCCAGTCCGTCACCGGGACGAAAGTGTTTGTTTTCAGGATGTTGCGGAT